>NZ_JBNNVQ010000019.1:0-77474 GCF_050280625.1 Pseudomonas sp. NPDC089569 | reverse complement strand
TCCCATCGAACAATCTCGTAGGTGAGGCCGACGGATGCGGGAACGCCTTTGTCTAAGGCGCTGGCCCAGGTAGCCGAACGTTCCACCCAGTCCAGCAGCCCAGAGGGTCATGAGGTTGGCAAGGGTATCGGAGCCGACGCTGGACAGGTTGCCCGAAACACCAGTGGTCTTGGTGTAGCTCGGGATAGCAGGGTCAACAGCGGCAACCGCGTGGGCAGTCGCAACGCCAGCAGCGACAAAAGTCATTGCCGCCATCAAACGCTTCAGTTTCATGCCTTACTCCTAGCAGAAAGGGTGTGTTAATTCGGGGCCAAGTATCGGCAGGCCGTGTGAACACTCTATGGCTGAAATATGACAATTGGATGAAAGGCCAGTACTGGACCTTTATGGGGCTGTGTTGCGCAGTGATGTTTTGATTGGTGACCGCGTTATCGTTTTTCGCGGGCAAGCCTCGCTCCTACGGATCTCATCATTTTGTAGGAGCCAGGCTTGCCGGCGAAGAGGCATTAATTAGCGACCCTTCCTCCAAAGCCAAGCGCCCACCAGAATCCCCACCGCACACAGCACCGCCACATAGTAGGCAGGCCCCATCGCGCTTTCCTTCAGCAGCAGGCTGACCACCATCGGGGTCAAGCCACCGAAAATGGCGTAGGCAACGTTGTAGGAGAAGGACAGGCCACTGAAGCGCACCACCGCAGGGAACGCCTTGACCATCACATAGGGCACCGCGCCGATGGTGCCCACCAGCAGACCGGTCAGGGCATACATCGGGAACAGCCAATCAGGGTGATCGGCCAGGCTGTGGTAGAAGGTCCAGGAGCTGGCCAGCAATGCGCTGCAGCCAAATACGAAGACTTTTCCCGCACCGAAACGATCGGCCAGCGCGCCGGCAACGACACAGCCAATGCTCAGGAAAACGATCGCCACGCTGTTGGACTGCAGGGAAGTGGTTGGGGAGAAATGGTAAACCGTCTGCAACACGGTCGGGGTCATCAGAATCAGCACAACGATGGCGGCCGACAACAACCAGGTCAGCAACATCGAAATGGCGATGGCACCACGATGATCGCGCAACACCGCACGCAGCGGCACTTCTTCAGCCAGGGCCTTGCGCTGCTGCAGTTCGGCGAAAATCGGCGTTTCGTGCAACCAGCGGCGCAGGTAAACCGAAAACAGGCCGAATACACCGCCGAGCAGGAACGGGATCCGCCAGGCGTAATCCGCGAGCTCCGCCGGCGTGTAAATGCTGTTGATCGCCGTGGCAACCAGTGAACCCAACAAGATGCCCGCCGTCAGCCCGCTGGTCAGGGTGCCGCAGGCATAACCGATATGGCGATTGGGTACGTGCTCGGAAACGAAGACCCAGGCACCGGGCACTTCACCGCCAATGGCTGCCCCCTGAATCACCCGCATCAGCAGCAACAGGATCGGCGCCCACATGCCGATCTGTGCATAGGTCGGCAACAGCCCCATGATCAGCGTCGGCACCGCCATCATGAAAATGCTCAGAGTGAACATTTTCTTGCGTCCCAGCAGGTCGCCGAAGTGCGCCATCACGATCCCGCCCAGCGGCCGCGCCAGATAGCCGGCGGCGAAAATGCCGAACGTCTGCATCAGGCGCAGCCATTCGGGCATGTCTGCCGGGAAGAACAGCTTGCCCACCACGGTGGCGAAGAAGACGAAGATGATGAAGTCGTAGAACTCCAGCGCACCGCCCAGTGCCGACAGCGATAGCGTCTTGTAGTCGTTGCGGGTCAACGGACGTGCGGATTGGGAAGGTTGCGCGATGCTCGAGGGCGCTGTGGTCATGGCAAGGGCTTCTCTTATAGTCTGATCTGCCGCCCCAACATCGCTGGCGAGGGCTCGGGCAGGTCCGGCACGATAGCAAATTGTTCGAAAAAGCACATGGATGCGCGTATTTGACGGTCAAAATGAGAACCCGACGGTCGTATCGGAGTCTATCGACCGATATACTCGCTACTGTGCACCGACTTGAAAGGGTTGCTGTGCGAAAACGCCTGTCAGGTTCATAGGCGATTTCGCAGAGTTTCCCTTAAGGCGCCTTACGAAAAACGTGACGAACGCAGTGTGTTCGGGGCTGAATCGTTTTTCCAAGACTCCAGCGCGTATACACTTTGCGCGCGGAGCCGTAAGACGGCTATTCACCGAAAGACATTCGAAGAGTCACGGGTCCGAGGCACCCCCGGCATGATAGAGCTCGAACAGGAAGATCCAATCCCGCAAGGCGACCTGGCCCTGCAAATCACCGCGCTTCCGCGCGAAACCAACGGCTTTGGCGATATTTTCGGCGGCTGGCTGGTGGCGCAGATGGATTTGGCGGGTACCGCAATGGCCAGCAAGGTTGCCGGTGGACGCGTAGCCACTGTTGCAATAGATCGCATGGCGTTCCTGGTGCCCGTGGCGGTGGGCGCACAGCTCTCCTTCTATACCCAGGCTCTGGAAATCGGTCGCAGCTCGATCAAAATGATGGTCGAGGTCTGGAGCGACGATCCGTTGTCCAGCGAATGGCGCAAGGTGACCGAAGCGGTGTTCGTGTTCGTCGCCATCGATGGCAGCGGCCGTACCCGTTCGGTTCCACCCCGCGCCCGCTAAAAAGAAGCTCATCAAACCCGGCGACCGTTTTGCGGTCCATTGCAGTCCTGTTAATGATCGAGAGCTGTCCCATGAGCACGCCTAACGTTGAAGCCGTGAAACTGGATGAACTGAACTGCTGGCGAATTCGTCATGGTCAGGCCGAATTGCTGGTGGCCCAGCAAGGCGCGCACATCCTCAGTTATCAACTGGCCGGCCAGCCGCCCCTGATCTGGCTGAACGAAGAGGCGGTGTTCAAGACCGGCAAAAGCATCCGCGCCGGTGTACCGGTGTGCTGGCCCTGGTTCGGCAACTTCGCGCGCAATCCTCAGAGCGTGCAGGCGATGCGCGTCGGCAACGAGCCCCCCAGCGCCCATGGGCTGGTTCGGGCAATGGACTGGGAGTTGGGCGGTATTGAAGCGGAAGGCGAAAGCCTGAAGATCGAATTCCTTCTGCCCTACCCCGAAGGTGGCCTGCCCGGCTGGCCGCATCAGGTGGACTTGAAGCTGAGCATTCGCCTGGACGAGCAACTGCACATCAGCCTCACCAGTGACAACCAGAGCACTGAAACCGTGACCATCAGCCAGGCACTGCACAGTTATTTTGCGGTCAGCGACGTGCGCAATGTGCACGTGGAAGGCGTTGACGGCCTGAGTTACATCGAAACCCTGGACGACTGGAAAACCATCACTCAGAACGGCGACCTGCACTTTACCGGCGAGACCGATCGCATCTATCTCAATGCTCCTGCACATCTGAGCATCGTCGACCCGGCATGGGAACGACGCATTGAGCTGACCAGTAGCGGCTCACGCTCGGCGGTGATCTGGAACCCGTGGATCGATCGCGCCGCCGCGTTCAGTGACATGGCCGACGATGGCTGGCAGCGCATGCTGTGCATTGAAACGGCGAATGTGATGGGCGATGTGGTGACATTGGCACCGGGCGCCAGCCATACGCTGGGCGTAAGCATCGGCAGCAAATCTGTCTGACACTCGATCATTCCCACGCTCTGCGTGGGAATGCCTCAACGGACGCTCCGCGTTCGGCTTTCAAACGAGGGACGCGGAGCGTCCCGGGCTGCGTTCCCACGCAGAGCGTGGGAACGATCAACTCTAAATCACTGTGGGAGCGAGCCTGCTCGCGATGGCGGTTTCATATCCAGCAAAGATGCTGGATGTTATTGCCTCATCGCGAGCAGGCTCGCTCCCACATGAGTTGAAGTGCTTACAGATCCGATTCCTTGACCACCCGCACCTTCGCCGCATCCAGCGCATACGCTGCGTCCGCCAGATCATTACTGACCTTCTCGATTTTCAGCGTGCCGGTGACCCACAGCGGCGTGTAGATATCATTGAGCTTCAAACCCTTGGGATAACGCACCAGCACCAGTTGATTGGGTGGCGGTGGCGGCACGTGGATGCAGGCACCGGGGTAAGGCACCAGGAAAAACAGTGTGCTGTGCCCCTTGGCATCGGTCTCCAGCGGCACCGGATAACCGCCCAGGCGGATGTTCTTGTCGTTCATCGACGGCACGGTTTTGGTCGAATACATCACCGCCGGCAGACCCTTGGCCTGCTTCATGCCGCCCTTGCTGGTAAAGGTGCCATTGGCTTCGGGGGAGTTGTGGTCGATTTCGGGCATGGCCTCGAGGGCTTTCTGGTCCGACTTGGGCATCAGCTCGAGCCAGTCGGTTTCCGGCAACTCGCCAGCATGGGCAAGGCCCGTTCCCAGGAAAAGAAGCGTAAATAGAAGACGGCGCATTAAGGTGCTCGGAAAGGGAAAGGACGTGGAACGCCGAGCATTCTAGCCCTCTCCGCGCGCCGTGCAGAGAGGGCTTTGTCGCCTGACTCAGCTCTTTTTGATAAAGCCGTAGATCACCAGCAAAATCACGGCGCCGACCAGCGCGCCAATGAAACCGGCACCTTGTCCTGCCTGATAAATACCCAGGGCCTGGCCGCCGTACGTGGCTGCCAACGAACCGCCAATACCGAGCAGGATGGTCATGATCCAGCCCATGCTGTCATCGCCCGGCTTGAGGAACCGCGCCAGCAAGCCGACGATCAAGCCGATAAAGATGGTTCCAATGATTCCCATGGCATTTCCCTCAGAATGAAGTGGCTATGCCAAAGCCTAGTCAGACTTTGGCATCCTGCCATGAGAGAACGGCGGTTCCGTAATGGTTCCACCGCTGCCAGGTGAAACTACTCGGCGATGAGCGCTTCGACCTTGAGGATCTGTGCAGCCAGCGTCTCGCGATCCGCGCAACGCAGGTTGGCGTGACCCACCTTGCGGCCGACCTTGAAGGCCTTGCCGTAGTGATGCAGATGGCAATCGGCAATGGCCAGGACCTTTTCGGTTTCCGGCACCTTGCCGATGAAATTGAGCATCGCGCTTTCGCCGACCTTGGCGGTCGAACCCAATGGCAAACCGGCCACCGCCCGCAGGTGGTTTTCAAACTGGCTGCATTCGGCGCCTTCAGTGGTCCAGTGCCCGGAATTGTGTACCCGCGGCGCGATTTCGTTGGCCTTGAGGCCACCGTCGACTTCGAAGAACTCGAACGCCATCACGCCAACGTAGTCCAGTTGCTTGAGCACGCGGCTGGAATAGTCTTCGGCCAGCGCCTGCAGCGGGTGATCGGTGCTGGCCACGGACAGCTTGAGAATGCCGCTGTCGTGGGTGTTATGGACCAGCGGATAGAATCGGGTTTCGCCATCACGGGCGCGTACGGCGATCAGCGAGACCTCACCGGTGAACGGCACGAAGCCTTCCAGCAAGCACGCGACACTGCCCAGTTCGGCGAACGTACCGACCACGTCTTCAGAGGTGCGCAGGACTTTCTGGCCCTTGCCGTCGTAACCCAGGGTACGGGTCTTGAGCACGGCCGGCAGGCCGATGGAAGCCACGGCGGCGTCCAGATCGGCCTGGGACTGAATGTCGGCGAACGCCGGGGTCGGAATCCCCAACTCCTTGAACATGCTCTTCTCGAACCAGCGATCCCGGGCGATGCGCAGGGCTTCGGCGCTCGGGTAGACCGGGACGAATTGCGAGAGGAATGCCACGGTTTCCGCCGGAACGCTTTCGAACTCGAACGTCACCAGATCGACTTCATCGGCCAGCTGACGCAGGTGATCCTGATCGCCGTAATCAGCACGCAGGTGTTCACCCAATGCAGCGGCGCAAGCATCCGGCGCCGGGTCCAGGAAAGCGAAGCTCATGCCCAGCGGAGTGCCCGCCAGCGCCAACATGCGACCCAACTGGCCGCCACCGATTACACCGATCTTCATCGTCAACAACCTCAGGCGATGCGTGGGTCTGGATTTTCCAGGACGCTGTCTGTCTGCTCAGCACGGAAGGTTTTCAGCACTTCATGGAATTGCGGGTGCTTGGCGCCAAGGATACTCGCCGACAACAGCGCGGCGTTGATCGCGCCGGCCTTGCCGATGGCCAGGGTGGCGACCGGAATGCCGGCAGGCATCTGCACGATGGACAGCAGCGAATCAACGCCCGAGAGCATCGACGACTGCACCGGCACACCCAGCACCGGCAGGTGGGTCTTGGCCGCGCACATGCCAGGCAAGTGCGCCGCGCCACCGGCGCCAGCGATGATCACCTCGATGCCACGCGCCTCGGCTTCTTCAGCGTACTGGAACAGCAGGTCCGGGGTGCGGTGGGCGGAGACCACTTTCACCTCGTAAGGGATGCCGAGCTTTTCCAGCATATCGGCGGTGTGGCTAAGGGTGGACCAATCGGACTTGGAGCCCATGATCACGCCAACCAGTGCACTCATCGTCGCGCCTCTTCTCTCTGGGCGCCCGCAGGCGCGTCAAAAAACAACAAGCCACGCATTTTGCGTGGCTTGATTGTACAAAAAATGGCCGGGCGAACCGGCCGAAGGCCGCGCAGTATACCGCAATACGACAGATAAGCAGCCCCCGTTTCGACCATCTGTCATCTGCCGCAAAGGCCCGGTTTTATTGACTCTAAGGTCAGTACCGGGGCATCACCCGATCCCTGTGGGAGCTGGCTTGCCAGCGATGGCGTCACATTGGCAAACATGGAAGGTGACTGACCTGCCGCAATCGCTGGCAAGCCAGCTCCCACAAGGTCCTGCAGGGTTTCAAGTACCGGTTGTATTTTGCGCCGCGCCGCCTTCGAGCTTGCGCCACAACAACCGTACGTTGGCCTTGCGGACCAGGGCGCAGCGGTACAGGCGGATCTCCAGCGGCACATGCCATTGCGGACCGCCACATACCACCAGCTCACCGCGCGCCAATTCCGCACGGACACTCAACTGCGGTACCCAGGCAATGCCCAGGCCTTCCAGGGCCATGCTTTTCAAGCTGTCGGCCATGGCGGTTTCGTACACCGTGGTAAAGCGCAAGGCGCGCTGGCGCAGCAGACCATTGACCGAACGCCCCAGAAACGCACCGGCGCTATAGGCCAGCAACGGCACGCTGGCCTCGCCCTCAAGATCGAACAATGGCTTGCCATCGGCGTCCGCGGCGCAGACCGGAAGCATTTCGGTATGCCCCAGATGCAGCGAAGGGAAAATTTCCGGGTCCATCTGCATCGCCGCGTCCGGATCATAGAACGCCAGCATCAAGTCGCAGCCGCCCTCACGCAACGCATGCACCGCATCACCCACGTTGGTCGCCACCAGCCGCGTGGCGATGTTCAGGCCTTCGTTGCGCAGTTGCGCGATCCAGCGCGGGAAAAAACCCAGTGCCAACGAGTGAGCCGCGGCGACTTGCATCACTTCGCCTTGCCCGCCTTCCAGATGATGAAGGTGACGCAGCACTTCACCCAGCTGTTCGACCACTGTGCGTGCAGTGACCAGAAACAACTGCCCCGCCGCCGTGAGCTCGACCGGCGTACGCGAGCGATTGACCAGGGTCAGCCCCAGCGCGGCTTCCAGGCTACGGATTCGCCGACTGAACGCAGGCTGGGTCACGAAGCGACGCTCAGCCGCCTGGGAGAAGCTGCGGGTCGCGGCCAGGGCACTGAAGTCCTCCAGCCATTTACTTTCCAGATTCATCACGCCCTCCCGAAAACGCACCAAATTAGGTCACACGTTCGCCGTGAACACGGCGTCACACGGGCATTATGCCGAATATGCATAGGGCAGTGTTTAACAGCATTGGCCGAAAATTCTCCACAAGCCTAGCATTTGCAGTGTTCCGGCACAGACCGGGTCCATATTGAGATGATTTCTATCATGTCCTCCGCTGCATCATTCCGCACAGAAAATGACCTGCTTGGCGCACTCGAAGTACCCGCTCAAGCGTATTACGGTATCCAGACCCTGCGAGCGGTGAATAACTTCCGCCTTTCGGGCGTTCCGATTTCGCATTACCCGAAACTGGTTGTTGGTCTGGCCATGGTTAAACAGGCCGCCGCCGACGCCAACCGTGAGCTGGGTCACCTGAGCGAAGCCAAGCACGCTGCCATCAGCGAAGCCTGTGCACGTTTGATCCGCGGCGACTTCCACGAAGAGTTCGTGGTGGACATGATTCAAGGCGGCGCTGGCACTTCGACCAACATGAACGCCAACGAAGTGATCGCCAACATCGCACTGGAGGCCATGGGTCACCAGAAAGGCGAGTACCAGTACCTGCACCCGAACGACGACGTGAACATGGCGCAGTCGACCAACGACGCGTATCCGACTGCGATCCGTCTGGGTCTGCTGCTGGGTCACGACGCGCTGCTGGCCAGCCTCGACAGCCACATACAGGCAATCGCGGCCAACGGAGAAGAATTCAACCACGACCTGAAGAAGGGTCGAACCAAACTCCAAGACTCCGTACCGATGACCCTGGGTCAAGAGTTCCGCGCTTTCGCCACCACCATGGGTGAAGACCTGGCCCGTCTGAAGACGCTGGCCCCGGAAGTGCTGACTGAAGTGAACCTGGGCGGCACCGCGATCGGCACCGGCATCAACGCCGACCCTCGCTACCAGGCCCTGGCCGTACAGCGTCTGGCACTGATCAGCGGTCAGCCGCTGGTGCCTGCTGCCGACCTGATCGAAGCTACCTCCGACATGGGCGCCTTCGTGCTGTTCTCCGGCATGCTCAAGCGCACCGCGGTCAAGCTGTCGAAGATCTGCAACGACCTGCGCCTGCTGTCCAGCGGCCCACGCACCGGCATCAACGAAATCAACCTGCCAGCGCGTCAGCCAGGCAGCTCGATCATGCCAGGCAAGGTCAACCCGGTTATTCCGGAAGCCGTAAACCAGGTGGCCTTCCAGGTCATCGGCAACGACCTGGCCCTGACCATGGCGGCCGAAGGCGGCCAGCTGCAACTGAACGTGATGGAGCCGCTGATCGCCTTCAAGATCCTCGACTCGATCCGCCTGCTGCAACGTGCCATGGACATGCTGCGCGAACACTGCATCGTCGGCATCACCGCCAACGAAGCACGCTGCCGTGAACTGGTCGAGCACTCGATCGGCCTGGTCACCGCGCTGAACCCGTACATCGGCTACAAAAACGCCACCCGTATCGCCCGTGTCGCCCTCGAAAGCGGTCGCGGCGTGCTGGAACTGGTGCGCGAAGAAGGTTTGCTCGACGACGCCATGCTCGCCGACATCCTGCGCCCGGAAAACATGATTGCTCCGCGTCTGGTTCCGCTCAAGGCCTGATCCGACGCGTTATCTGTAGCACCACTCACCAGGTCGAGGGACTAGACACCTCTCACCTTTTGAGGGCTTGGAGATCACTCTCCAGGCCCTTTTTTTTGTCTTTTTACAGCACCGCTCGCTCCTACAGAAGCAACACCTTCTTATGACTGAATGCAGCACAACGCTGACGGGAAAAATGACGGGCGCATCCTCTACGCCCGTCAGTTAAAGTGCAGAAAACTGTGGGAGCGAGCCTGCTCGCGATGGCGCACTGTCAGTCAACTTCGTGATGACTGACATACCGCTATCGCGAGCAGGCTCGCTCCCACAGGAACTCTTCCTTCCGGAGAATCTTCATGAATTCGTCGACCTACCCCGCCGCCCAGCACGTCATGGTGCTCTACACCGGTGGCACCATTGGCATGCAAGCCAGCGCCCACGGCCTGGCGCCAGCATCCGGTTTTGAAGCGCGGATGCGCGACTACCTGCACAGCCAACCCGACCTGGTCGTGCCACAGTGGCGTTTTCGCGAGATGGCACCGCTGATCGACAGCGCCAACATGACGCCGACCTATTGGCAGCAATTGCGCGAAGCGGTGGTCGAGGCCGTCGACGTGCAAGGCTGCGACAGCGTATTGATCCTGCACGGCACCGATACCCTGGCCTACAGCGCCGCGGCCATGAGCTTTCAACTGCTGGGTCTGCACGCCCGTGTGTGCTTTACCGGTTCGATGCTGCCCGCCGGTGTGACCGACAGCGATGCCTGGGAAAACCTGGGCGGGGCACTGGTTGCCCTGGGCCAAGGCCTGGCACCTGGCGTGCATCTGTATTTCCACGGCGAACTGCTCGACCCGACCCGCTGCGCGAAGGTCCGCAGTTTTGGTCGTCACCCGTTCAAGCGGTTGGAACGTCAGGGCGGCGGCGTGAAAGCAGCGTCATTGCCCACGGCGTTGAACTACAACCAGCCAAGGCAACGGGCGGAGGTTGCCGTGCTGCCGCTGTTTCCCGGCATCAGTGCCGGGATTGTCGACGGCTTGCTCGACAGCGGCATTCGCGGCCTGGTGCTGGAGTGCTACGGCAGCGGCACGGGGCCGAGCGACAACCCTGAGTTTCTCGCCAGCCTGGATCGCGCGCGGACCCGGGATGTGGTGGTGGTCGCCGTCACCCAGTGCCATGAAGGCGGTGTCGAGCTGGATGTTTACGAGGCAGGCAGCCGTTTGCGTGGCGTTGGCGTACTGTCCGGCGGCGGCATGACGCGCGAAGCGGCACTGGGCAAATTGCATGCGCTGCTGGGTGCCGGGCTTGAAACCTTAGAAGTACGGCGCCTGGTCGAACTCGACCTGTGCGGCGAGCTGAGCTGAGCGATATTTCTTGCCAGCAAAATCCAGGACCTCAGGCGCACAAGGCGCCCTGAGGTTTGCCGAAGCATACATAACTACCACCCTGCCCGACCGACGTATTCCTAGCATGGATGAACCAGAGGCTTGCCTCCGGTCATTTCCACTAAGTCGACAGGCAGGGATGCACCATGAATTCACCCGCTTTTACCTCCACGCAACAAAACCCCACGCTTCATAGCCCCACCGAAGCACTGATCACGCAGCTTTACGTGGGTCCCGACTTTCGGGAAGTGGCGGCAGGGCTTCTGCGCCCGGCCTTGCAGGCGTTGTATCCGACACTCGAAATCGACCCGAACCTGACGCTGGCAGGTACGCCCCAATGGGAGCTTATCGACGATGAGATTGTGCCCGGCCCCATCAAGTATCAAACGCTGACGGATATCCTCACGAACCAAGCCATCCTGGGCATCCCGGCCCTTTACATCGAGGGTGAGCACTTTCTTACCCGCTACCCGATTGCCGACCCCGCCATTCATCTGCCTGTGCGTATGGATGAAATC
Organism: Pseudomonas sp. NPDC089569; assembly: GCF_050280625.1. Classification (NCBI taxonomy): domain Bacteria; kingdom Pseudomonadati; phylum Pseudomonadota; class Gammaproteobacteria; order Pseudomonadales; family Pseudomonadaceae; genus Pseudomonas; species Pseudomonas sp. NPDC089569. The sequence goes on along the minus strand of NZ_JBNNVQ010000019.1, from coordinate 66,360 downwards.
GCCCGCCTGCTCAATGCGCTGGCACCGGTCATGCTCAGCGCTTACCAGGAAGAACAGGTGACGTACTGGAACAAGGCCAGTGCAGATGGCAGTCCACGCTGGCAGACGCTGTCCGGCACGCTACGCAATTTATGGAATGTCGAGCGCGTACCCGGCTGGACCGCCGATGACTGCCGCATGGCCCGCAGTCTGTTCAATACCCCCGAGTTCGATGATCGAACGTCCGGCATGAAAGGCATCAAAGCCTGCCTGGTCGATTGCTACCTGATCGACAACCGAAACGAAAAACAACCGCGACAAACGTCGATCGCCGTGCTGATCGGCAGCGAAGGTGAACGCACCACGGTGCTGACTCATTCACTGACCAACGGTTTTCGAAAATTCACTTCGCTGGAGCAGTTCAGTGAATCGCTGTCGGCAATGGTCGGCCATTACGCAGACTCTCGGGAGCTGCAATGGCAGCTGTGGGAACCCGACGGCAACTTCTTCGATCGCCAGGCTTGTCGCCTGATTTCCCTGCAGCTCGAGGCCATCGCAGCACTGGACTTCTCCGATCTCAGGTTCGTCAGTCCTATCGATCGATCACTTCAATCACCACCGGCAAAGGAAGCCGAAATACAGGGCACAGTCGATGTGGGCTGGTACGAGAACCAGTTGCCTGACTGGCTGAAAACCGCCTCTCTCCCCGACTTGAACAACTATGCACGTCACCTCAAGGACCTTGCCGCCCTGCACAGCCTGAACGCAGGCAAGTCCTTCCTGGATGACATCCCGCTCATCACCGATTACGCACTGCATGCGTTGAAGACTGAAATGCTCAAGGACCATGCCGAGGCCGCAACACTGGATCTGGAATCGTTCGAATTGCGCGTCCAGAGCCCTGTCATCTGGGGTACGTTCATCGTTCCCGGCAAAATCGAACGCAGTGCCTTCCGTCTTGCCGATCTGGCCCTGCAAAACCTGATCGTGCTGCCCATTGGCGATAAAACCCTTCACTCAACCAAGGGCACGGCGCTCCCTGCCTGGATGACCGTCGAGTACATCGAACGACTCATCACCAGGATCGACATCGGCAGTGCCTACCCGGCCCTGATAAAAAGCAAACTGCTGGATGATCCGTTGGAGGCTCAACGGCGACAGGCCCTGTACACAAAGCACTTGCGCATCCAATTACCGTTGCTGGCGCTGCAATGCAAAATTCGCGGCCAGGACGGCATCGACTCGCTGGGCTGCCGTTACGTTGCCGCCTTGATGGAGCCCGAGGCGAAGAACCGGACAGTCGATGGGCAAACCATCGTCATCCGTCCCTTGGCTTTCCTGCCCAAGCGCCGGCGGGATACCACGACGGACATCGTCGCCAACATGTTCGTGATCGGCCCCCGCGATCCATCGGCTGGCCCCTGTCTGCTTTATCGGCCGATGCTCGATCAACCCCTGACCCAATACCCTTCCACAACCAATTTGCTGTACGCCATTGCGCAATCTGCAAACCTGCGTGACTCGGTGCTGGCCTGGCTGGCCGATGATGTGCGCGACGACTATGCCAACTACGTCTTCCCCAACGCATTGCCATCGCCCTGGGTGGTGGCGGATTTTCTGGTGGATGCCAACAAACTCGAAACAATGACCGGTCCGATGACACTCGGTAAACAGGAGGTGAGCGGCGATCCATTCTCGGCACTGTTCAAGGCCAACACCGACGCGCTGGTGAAGATGGCGGACCGACAATCGGTGTCGAATGCGGAGAGCCGCTGGGCCAGTTTCAAGCAGGCCGGATGGATGATTTTCGGCACCGTGCTGCCATTTTTGGGGCGCACCGCTGGCATCGCGGCATGGATCTGGCAAATCATGGATCAGCTCAACACGCTGGTCGAAGCCCGAGAGAAAAATGACACGCCGGCGAAGTGGGCTGCACTCATTGATGTCTTGCTCAATCTCGGCATGGCGATCACCTTGCACATCGCCACTCGCGGGCCGACGCCAAAGCGCCCGGCAAATGATACGTCCCGGCCGGAACCTGCTCCGATCAGGCAACCTCTGACTTTGACGAAACTCCCCGACCTCGCCGGGGAAGCACTGCCTGCGCAGGATCAAAACCTGTTCAGCATCGGGGCCCTCAGTCGCAGCGCCAGCAGCCTGTCGAAGGTGCTGGACAGCTTCAAAACCGACCGTCCCCCACGGCTGGGTACAGCCAACAGCGAAGCCGGAGCCTGGCAACACCTCTATGGCGCCAACCACAAATGGTATGCGCCGGTGGGATCACGCTGGTTCGAGGTCACGGTGAACGACAATGAGGATGTCGTGATCATTGACCCGAAGCAGGCCGATCGCACCGGACCGGTCCTGGTCAAAAACCTTAAGGGTGAATGGTTCATCGACACCCGCTTGCGTTTGCGCGGCGGTGGACCCAAAAGCCTGATCAAAAAAGCCGAGGTACTGGCACAGCAGCGTGCAACGGAGCTACGTACACAGCTGACGGCGTTCGAGAATGGCAAGGCCGCCGCTCAACGCGAGTTGCAACAGGCTCATCAAGCGATGACTCAAGCCACGCCTGACACCACCGCCGGCAAACGCCAGCTCTATCTACAACGGTTGGAATCTCAGCGCGCGGACTATGAAACAGCCTTGCAACGCCTCAAGGCACTGCAGGTTTTTTCGCCATTACCGGACTACCAGAAAAGAGCACTCAACTACCTCAAGGCCCAGCTGGATCTTGGCCATGCCGGTATTCGTGAAGCACTGACTGCTTTTACCCCCAAACTGCGCATCGTTCTGGACCGTGTCGAACAACAGGCACAAGACCGGCAGCAACGCTACATCGACGATGCTCGCATCATGACGCGATTGAATCAGGACATGATCGAGCGCCTGCAAGGTATCGAGTCACGATTCGGCGAACTGAAGTCCCTGGAAAAAGAAGGCATGCGTCTGGTTCAAAGCAGCAAAAAGCTGCTTCCGGCCTACACCGTCGATGATCTCAAGGCGCTTCAGGTCACCATGGCGCGCAACCTGTGCCTGACACCCGCCAGCCTCACGACAGCGGCGGACGCCTGGACCACCCTCGATAAAATCGTCGACGGCGCCGACATTGCTATCCAGACCTTGCGAGACACCCTGGACCTTCTTGGTCCGGCACGCCTGGAGGAACGAATCGAAATACTCAACGGCCTGATCGAACAGTTCAATGTCATCGACGACCGATTACAGGATTTCCACAACGAATTCACTGCCCATGTACTCAGCAAGCCGGTCGAAGGATTGCGCCGGCAGATCGATGAGTTCAGCAAACGAGGTGCCAGCCACCTGGTACTGGCACTGGAAGAAAGGGCCACCGCCAGGGCCACTCGCGGACTGCTCGCCCCCCCGCCCAGGCCGAAGAAGATATTCATCAGAACCCGCTACAACGGCGTGCTCATCGGCGAGCCGCAACTGAATGCACTGGGACTGGAAACCAGCCTCGTGGATATCACCTCACCGCTGACGAACAAGGTCATTGCGACCTTTCACGAGAAAGCGCCGGGGATTTGGGTCGAGCGTGTGACAAGGACCAAGGCACCGAGCACTCCGGTCGACCTGCAAACCAGCCTGCGGACCGGCCAGACCTTGCTCGACGACCTGGGCGCCTTCAACACCCGCATGGCGACACAAATGAATCAGCCAACGCGCACCCCCGCGGGAGTCGAATACCTGTACCACGACCAGGCCCGGCAACTGGAGCAAGCCAGTAGCGACATCGAGCGGGCGCTGACCCGGCTCAATGTAACCGAGAGCCGGCCGCCATCGGCGGCGACCATCAATAAACAGCTCTACGATGCGATAGAGACGCTCTTGCGACAGGCGAAAGTCGATCGCCTGAAACTGACCCAACAACAATCACCGACGGTCTCGGGCCTTGAGTGGCTCAAAAACAACCAATACGTCAGCATCACCAAAACCGTCTCCCGACGCCGCTTGAAGGCTGACAAACCCACCTGGCTGGACGAATACGCCATCAAGGATAAAGGCGACCAGCAGATCCTCTGGTACGCGCACTTCCACTACACGACCTCGTGGAGCCCGGCCAGGACCTTTACTTATGCACGCCTGAAAACCCCGCAAGAACAACGCATGGGCCTGGCGGCAGATGTGGCCACAAGCCTGCCCGAGCAACAACGATTGGCGTTTTACCGCAGCATGGTGGGTACGGAGCAAGCCCGGCGGATTTTTTTCACTCCGGATTGAATGCCTTTGCCAGCGTGCCGACTCACGGCACGCTACTTGCTGTCATACCGTCAACCAACGGCAGGAATGGCCCATGCTCCACTCCCATCTCACCACCCTCAATGCGGTTTCGCTGGTACTCAACGCTTTCAAGGCCGAAGGTCTGTCCGGTGACGCGCTGTTGGCCGGAAGCGGCATCAGCGCGGCGGATCTGAGCCGTGCCGACACACGCATCACCACCAACCAGGAGATGCAGGTCTGCGCCAATGCCGTTGCGCTCAAGCACGATATCGGTCTGGAGCTGGGACGGCGCATGCACGTTTCGTCCTACGGCATTCTCGGCTACGCATTGCTGACCAGTGCCACCTTCGGTGACGCGTTACGCCTGGCGATGCGTTATCCGGCGCTGCTGGGAACACTTTTCGAACTGAGCCTGGAGGACGATGGCGAGCGCGTCTGGTTCGTCGCGGCCGATTATCGGGAGAGCCCGGCGCTGGCGGCGTTCAACGCCGAGTTCTGCCTGGTCTCGCTGAAAGTCACCTGTGACGACCTGCTCGGGCATCCGCTGCCATTGCTGGCCGCGCGCTTCGAACATGCCGCTCCCGATTATGAAGCGACCTACACCGAACACTTCCACTGCCCGCTGCACTTCGGTGCACGGGACAACGCCTTTGCCTTCGACAAAAAATGGCTCGACCAACCCTTGCCACTGGCCGACGTCATCACCCATCAGGCCATGGCCGAACGCTGCCGCAAGCAGAACACCGAGTTCACCGGGCGCCAGGCCTGGCTGGGACGGATTCGCCAACTGCTCAGCGCGCAACTGAACGCCGCGCCGGGGCTGGAAGGGCTGGCTGAACAGATGAACTGTTCGGCGCGAACCCTGCGCCGCCACCTGAAAGATATGGGCTGCAGCTATCAGGAATTGCTCGACGAACTGCGCTTCGAGCAGGCCAAGCAGATGCTTTGCGAGGATCAACTGCCGATCTACCGGATCGCCGAGGCACTGGGCTTCAGCGAAACCGCCAGTTTTCGCCATGCATTCGTGCGCTGGAGCGGTGTGGCGCCGAGCCAGTTTCGCCCCTGAAACACCACCAATCCCCGTAGGAGCGAGCGGTGCGGCGATCCGGCTTGCCCGCGAACCTTTCAGCGTTTCCATTGACGCCTTCGCGGGCAAGCCTCGCTCCTACAGTGGATACGTGGGGTTTCTCAGGAGGGGCGAATTTCGGTCAGGTATTTTGGCCATATCGATCCCCTTTTGGCCTTTCCTGACGTTCTCCAAAATCTTTCCTGCCGCAAGACTGTGTTCAACCGAATCAGCCTGCGGAGAACAACAATATGCTGACGATCTACTCGAACGATCACCACCTGCACCACGGCCGTTGCGAATTGATAGACGGGCAACTCAAGCCTTGCTTCGAAATGCCATCGCGTGCCGACCACGTGCTGGCCCGCGTGCAAAAGCAGCAACTGGGGCCCGTGCAAGAGCCGAAGGACTTCGGTCTGGGCCCCATCGAGCGCATCCACAGCCGCGACTATCTCGACTTCTTCAAAGGCGCCTGGGCTCGCTGGACCGAGTTCAAGACTGACGGCGACTTGCTACCCTACACCTGGCCTGCCCGCACCTTGCGTCGCATCAAACCCGCCAGCCTGCACGGCGAACTCGGTTATTACAGTTTCGACGGCGGCGCCCCGATCACCGCCGGCACTTGGCAGGCCGCCTACAGCGCCGCCCAAGTGGCACTGACCGCTCAAGCGGAAATCCAGCGGGGCGCACACAGTGCCTTCGCCCTGTGCCGTCCACCAGGACACCACGCCGCCAGCGACTTGATGGGCGGCTACTGCTACCTCAATAACGCCGCCATCGCCGCCCAGGCATTCCTCGACCAGGGCCATAAAAAAGTGGCGATTCTCGACGTCGACTACCACCACGGCAACGGCACCCAATCGATTTTCTACGAGCGCAGCGACGTGCTGTTCACCTCGATCCACGGTCACCCGGAAGCCGAATTCCCGTTCTTCCTCGGCTATGAAGACGAACGTGGCGAAGGCGCCGGTGAAGGTTACAACTTCAACTATCCATTGGCCGCAGGATCGGGTTGGGACATCTGGAGCCAGGCGTTGGACCAGGCCTGCAAAGAAATCGAAAACTACGGTGCGGACATCATCGTCGTGTCCCTGGGCGTCGATACCTTCAAGGATGATCCGATCTCCCAGTTCAAACTCGACAGCCCGGATTATCTGGCGATGGGCAAGCGTATTGCCGCGCTTGGCAAACCGACGCTGTTTGTCATGGAAGGCGGTTACGCGGTGGAAGAAATCGGTATCAACGCGGTCAACGTGCTTGAAGGCTTTGAAAGCGCGCAATGAGGAACACGACAATGAACAGACTCAAGCGCTTCATCGCCCCGGCCTTGTGCGCGACGCTGCTTGGCGGCGCCGCTCACGCAGAAGAACGCACCCTGCGCGTCTACAACTGGTTCGACTACATCACCCCCAAGGCCCTGGAAGACTTCAAGGCCCAGAACACCCAGACCAAACTGGTCTACGACATTTTCGACACTAACGAAGCGCTGGAAGCCAAGCTGCTGACCGGCAACTCCGGCTACGACGTGGTGGTGCCGTCCAACGTGTTTCTTGCCAAGCAAATCGAGGCCGGTGTGTTCCAGCCGCTCGATCGCAGCAAACTGCCGAACTGGAATCACCTTGATCCGAAGCTGATGAAGCTGATCGAAGCCAACGATCCGGGCAACAAGTTCGCCGTGCCTTACATGTACGGCACCATCCTGATCGGCTTCAACCCGGACAAGGTCAAGGCCGTGTTGGGTGCCGATGCTCCAGTGGACAGCTGGGACCTGATCTTCAAGGAAGAGAACATCAGCAAGCTCAAGCAATGCGGTGTCGCCCTGCTCGACTCACCCTCGGAGATCCTGCCGCTGGCCTTGCAGCACCTGGGTCTGGACCCCAACAGCAAAAAACCGGCTGACTATGACAAGGCTGAAGCGCTGTTGATGAAAATCCGCCCGTACGTGACCTACTTCCACTCGTCCAAGTACATGGCCGATATCGCCAACGGCGACATCTGTGTCGCGGTCGGTTACTCCGGCAGCTTCTCCCAGGCCGCCAACCGCGCCAAGGAAGCCAAGAACGGCGTGGTCGTCGACATGCGCCTGCCCAAGGAAGGCGCGCCAATCTGGTTCGACATGCTGGCCATCCCCAAAGGTGCGAAGAACCCGGAAGACGCCTACACCTTCATCAACTACCTGCTGCAACCCCAGGTGATTGCGCCGGTCAGTGACTTCGTCGGCTATCCCAACCCGAACAAGGACGCCACCGGCATGGTCGACCCGGCGATCCGCAACAACCCGAACCTGTACCCGACCGAAGCGGCGATGGGCACGCTCTATACCCTGCAACCGTTGCCACGCGATGCCGAACGTGCGCGGACAAGGGCCTGGACCAAGATCAAGTCAGGCACCTGACCGCACCGCTGAATCGAAAGACCCGCCCTGACGCGTAATGCTGTTCACTTAAGCGAAGGTATTCTCTGTAGGAGCGAGCATGCTCGCGATGATCGCCAACAATAACGTTGGAAACCTGACACCCCGCGTCGCTCTCAGGATCATCGCGAGCATGCTCGCTCCTACAGTAAGTAACCTTCGTTCAAGGGAACAGCATTACGCCCTGACGCGGGTCTTTTTTTGCCTGCACTATTTATCTACCGCCCGCCGCACGCCCTCGCCTTCTACCTTGCCCTGATCCGGCGCTGATCAGCACCTACGTTTCAGAGGCCGATGAACTGTCCAACGGTTACACCCAGGCGCTCGATCAACTCCAAGCGTGGCGCGAAGCAGGGGGAAACGGGGGCTTTTATCAGAAGCAACTGATGCGCTTTACCGTGGAACAGCATCGTTACCTCAGCGTCTGGATGAGAATGAAAGTGCGCGAGTACGCCACCATCGCGGGCCCGCTGGTCACAGAAGCGAAGATTGCGCTTGCTCGCGCCGAGCACATGGCTGCCGCCGAAAAAGCCATCGTGGTGGGAAACCAGATCGTCGATCGCCTTGGACGACTCCATACCTCGCTGAACACACTGGATGGCGACACCGGAGCCACCCGTAAAGTGTCCGCAGACTTGAAAAAGCTGCTACCTCCATTCACTCATTTTCACTTCGAAGCCAACGAGATCGGAATGTCCACCGAGCTGTGCCTGCGGGAGCTTCAAGACACTGACACAGAGACATTGCGTGAGCTTGTCGTGACCGTTTTCGATAACGCGGCCGATGCCGGCCACACCCTTGCCGCGAACCCCGTCGACGCGTCATCGATGCATGAGCCGGCGCTGGATTTCGGACAGCTCACGGAACTGGTCGACCGTCTGGCAGATGCCGAGCGACGACTGGAGGAACTGTCCGTTGCCTGGGCCGAACATCTGGAGCCCGTTCGATTCAAGCGCATTCGATATCTGGTCGAGCAATTTCATCAGCAGGCTCGCGCTCGTTTGCTCGCACGACTTCCCGACCCGGACGAAGTACCTGTGAAGTCGCAGACCAGACCAGGGCCTAAAGCGTCTACCTCCCGAGTCATGGGCAAGGTCAGCAAATCCCGACCTCGGGTCGAGGCTGAAAAGTCATCCTCGACCGAACCTGTGGCCCCACCGCAAACCGTTCCCGTCATCAAAGCCATGCCCAGGCGCCCACCACAGCCCACCGCACTGGACGATGCAGCCATCGTGAGCAAGGGAATTGACCTGAATGACGAACTCGATGGCTTCATCCGGCGTACACGCGCCGACGCACAGCGACCTTCCCGCGTGCCGGCCGACATGAAGGACCTGTTCGATCAGCATGCGACACGTCTCGAACAATCGGCCAATGATGTTGAGGGTGTACTGGCTCGCAAAGCCGCGGAGTTTCCAGTTGGTAGCCTTGGCGCAGAGTTGCGTGCCGGTGCCGCCAGAACCCGTCGCGAAGGAGTCGCGGTATACGGCGCCATGATTGCCGGGCGCAGGCCGCGGGAAACTTACCTGCAATGGCTGAAGGACAACAATCTGGTGGAAATAGTCAAAGACGAACGCGGCCGTATCAAGACCCGGCAACGCCAGGACTACTTTCAGGAATACAGAGTCCTGGACAAGTCTCAGCACAACAAACCGTTATGGGTCGCACACTTTCACTACGACCATCTGACCGACGCCGATGATCAGTTCACCGCTGCTCACCTTAAATTTGCCGATGCCTACCTGCAAACATTGCCGGAACCACGGCGTCAGGAATTGAGCACCTTCGACCCGGTGGACAACGCATTGCGCCGGATTACAAATCCGACGGTTCTGGACCTTTTTCTCAAGCCTGAACCTGCACCGGCCTGAACAGGATCAGTTGCACCAGACCTCACGCAATCGTGCCAAAGCCTTTTCGATCGCAGGTTCTGGCACGGCGGCAAAACCCAGCACCAGGCCGGCGCGTTGATCCAGCGGCTCCTTCGAATCGGGCAACCAATAACTACTCAAACCGTTGACCTCGACGCCCACACTTTCAGCCTGTTCTATGAGCTCCTGCTCGCGCGCCAGACTGCTCACCGCGACGGTCATGTGCAGTCCGGCCATCACGGCGGGCGGGCTGCCGACGCCTTCGATGTTGGCCGGCCAATGGGCCAACAGACAATTGCGACGCCCCAGGGCCGCGCGGCGCATGCGCCGGATATGCCGCTGGAAATGCCCGGCGGCCATGAATTCGGCCATGACGGCCTGTGTACTCACTTCGGAATGCCGCACGTCCACGGCGCGCCGTTGCGCGAATGCCTGCACCAGCCCCGGCGGCAGCACCAGGTAACCCAAACGCAGTGCCGGAAACGCAACCTTGCCGAAAGTCCCGACGTACAACACCCGGCCCTGCCGGTCGAGCGCCGCCAAGGGTGCCAGAGGGGCGCCGCTGTAACGGTACTCGCCGTCGTAATCGTCTTCGACGATCCAGCCCTGGGTACGCTCGGCCCAGGCCAGCAACTCCAGGCGTCGCGCCAGGCTCATGACCACGCCGGTCGGGTATTGATGGGATGGCGTGACATAGGTCAGGCGGCAATCACCCAGCCGAGCCAGTTGCGTGCAGTCAATGCCCTCGCTGTCTACCGCGACGCCATGCAGGCGCGCCCCCGCTACCGCAAACGCATGACCTGCTGCGCGATACCCTGGATTTTCAATCGCCACGGCATCGCCAGGCTCCACCAGCAACTGTGCACAAAGGCTGATGCCCTGTTGCGCACCACTGGTGATCACAATTTGTTCAGCTGTGCACTGCATGCCACGCGAACTGCGCAGATACGCGGCGATCATTGCGCGTAGTCGCGCATCGCCAGACGGGTCGCCGTAGCACAGCTGCTGTAAATCCGGTTTGCGCCAGAAAGCCGCATTCAGCTTGGCCCAGACCTCAAAAGGAAACAGATCAAAGGCGGGAACCCCGACTCGAAACGCTCTGGGCGGACCGCTCGGCGGCGTCGGTAAATGATTCCTTTCAACACGTGCCAATGCGCCGCTGTGGATAACTTCGCTGGATAAAACACCAGGTAAATTCGACTGTTTTGTGGATAACCCTGTGGGTAAGTCTGTTGAAATCCCTGTGGATACTTTTGTGGATAGTTTTTTGCCTGGCAAAGTGCTGGAAGTTATTTGCGCGACATAAGTCCCGTCCCCCACCCGTCCTTCAATGAATCCTTCGGCATAGAGCTGATCGTAAGCGCGCACCACGCTATTTCGGGAAATCGCCAGGGCGGCGGCCAGATCGCGACTGGCCGGCAAACGTGTGCCGCTGGCCAGCCGACCGTCGAGCACTCGCATGCGCAGTGCCTGATAGAGCTGGCGGCTCAACCCCTGACGACGATCGAGCTCGATACCCGCCGGGTTGAAGGACAAGGAAAGCGGTACATCCGTCATGGTAATGGACCTATGAAATTGGTCATTAATGGCTCTTACAACAGACCAATAGCCTGCCTAGGATGCAAGCAATCGCCAAGGAATATTTCCATGTATACGCCCAAAGCCTTTGCCATCGATGATCTGGCCCAACTGCACGAACTGATCCTCGCCACTCGCCTGGCCATACTGGTGACCCATGGAGAACATGGCTTGCAAGCCAGCCATGTGCCGGTGCTGCTCCATCGCGAACAAGGTCCCAATGGCACGCTTTACGGACATCTGGCCAAGGCCAATCCGCAGTGGAAGGACCTGCGCGACGGCGCCGAAGCGCTGCTGATATTTTCCGGTGCCGATGCCTATGTCAGCCCGGGTTTCTACCCAAGCAAGGCTGAGCACGGCAAGGTCGTGCCGACCTGGAACTACGTTGCAGTCCACGCCTATGGCCGTGCCGAAACATTCAGTGACGGCGGGCGGCTTCTTGACATCGTCAGTACCCTCACCGACCGCCACGAATCCGGCCGCGATAAACCGTGGAAAGTCGACGACGCACCCGCCGATTACATCGACGGCATGCTCAAGGCCATCGTCGGCTTCGCCATCCCCATCGATCGACTGGAAGGTAAGCGCAAACTCAGCCAAAACCGCAGCCCCGCCGACATTGCAGGCGTGCGCGAAGGCTTGGCCGCCAGTCCTGACGTGAACGACCAAACCCTCGCCCACTTGATGCGCTAAGGAATGAACATGACCCAGATCCAAATCCGCCAGGTCAGCGCCGACGACCACGCCGCCTGGCTGCCGCTGTGGCAGGCCTACCTGCGCTTCTACAACACCGAGCTGCCCGAAGCCGTTACTCAGAACACCTGGCAACGCATGCTCGACCCGAACGAACCGACCCATGCCGCCCTCGCCTGGGCAGATGGCAAAGCGGTGGGCATGGTGCATTTCATCTACCATCGTTCGAACTGGAGCATCGAAAACTCCTGCTACCTGCAAGACCTGCTGGTAACGCCTGAAACCCGCGGCACCGGTGTCGGCCGCAAGCTCATCGAGTTTGTCTACGCTACCGCCAAGGCCGATGGTTGCTGCAAGGTGCACTGGTTGACCCACGAAACCAATGCCACTGCGATCCAGCTTTACGAACGCGTCGCCGAACGCCCCGGTTTTATCCAGTTTCGCAAAGCCATTTAAGGTTCAAGGAGAAACAGCATGTCGACTTCACTCGCCGGCTGGGCAGGCGTCCCGGCACCGACGGTGCAAACCCTCGAAGGGCGTTTCATTCGCCTGGAAAAACTCGACCCGGCACGCCACGGCGACGATTTGTTCAAGGCCCTGCAAGGCCCCGGTGCCGATCCAAAGCTATGGGATTACTTGCCGTACGGCCCGTTCCCGGAGCGCAGCGCATTCAACGACTGGCTGAACAGCCACGCAGCCAGCAGCGACCCGTACTTCTTCAGCGTCATCGACCGCGCCAGCGGCCAGGTGCAAGGCATCCTCAGCCTGATGTCCATCGTGCCGTCCCAGGGCCGCATCGAAATCGGCCACGTCACCTTCGGCGCCCCGATGCAACGCTCGCCGAAAAGTACCGAAGCGATCTACCTGCTGGCCAAGGAGTCGTTCGCCCTCGGCAACCGCCGCCTGGAATGGAAATGCAACAACGCCAACGCCCGCTCCAAGTACGCGGCCGAGCGACTGGGCTTCAGCTTTGAAGGCGTGTTCCGCCAACACATGGTGGTCAAGGGGCAGAATCGGGATACGGCGTGGTATTCGATCCTGGATTCGGAATGGCCGGCGATTGGTGCCGGGTTCGAGAAGTGGTTGAGTGATGAAAATCAGGTGAGCTCTGGGCAGGTGAAGACGTTGGTGGAGTGTCGCGCAACATCGTAAGTGACTTAGCGGCCGTATTCGCGGGCGCATCGGATCGCCGCGCCGCTCGCTCCTCCAGGATCAGCAATGTTTTCGGGAGCGAATGTAGAGACAAAAAAAGGGGAGCACATGCTCCCCCGAGGTTTAAAGCGGTAGATCGAGGCTGTTTATTCAGCCTTCGATTTCAATCAGGATCTCACCCGGATTCACCCGGTCACCTTTGGCCACGTGAATCGCGGTGACCTTGCCGGCGATGGCGGCCTGGACTTCGGTTTCCATCTTCATCGCTTCGGTGATCAACACGGCCTGGCCGGCCTTGACGATGTCGCCTTCCTTGACCAGTACGTCGACGATGTTGCCTGGCATGGTGGTGCTGACGTGGCCCGGTGCGCTGGCCTGTTTGCGCTTGCTGCTGCCGCTGCCGACGAATTCGTTGAGCGGTTCGAACACCACTTCTTCCGGCATGCCGTCGATGGACAGGTAGAAGTGGCGCTTGCCTTCGGCCTTCACGCCGACGCCGGTGATGTCCACACGGTAGGTTTCACCGTGCACGTCGATGACGAACTCGGTCGGCACGCCTTCGCCGCCCGCAGAAGCCACCTTGCCCGCTTCCGGAATCGGCAGCAGCACTTCAGGCGTCAGGGTGCCGGCAGCGCGTTCTTCGAGGAACTTGCGACCGATGTCCGGGAACATGGCGTAGGTCAGCACATCTTCTTCGCAGGTGGCCAACGCGCCGATGTCGGCACGCAGCTTGGCCATTTCCGGCTTGAGCAGGTCGGCCGGACGGACGTCGATCACTTCTTCGCTGCCGATGGCCTGGCGACGCAGTTGCTCGTTAACGGTGCCCGGCGCCTTGCCGTAGCCGCCTTGCAGGTAAAGCTTCACTTCGTTGGTGATGGTCTTGTAGCGCTCGCCGGCCAGCACGTTGAAGAACGCCTGGGTGCCGACGATTTGCGAAGTCGGGGTCACCAGCGGCGGGAAGCCGAGGTCTTCGCGAACACGCGGGATTTCCGCCATCACTTCGGCCATGCGATTGAGAGCGCCCTGCTCTTTCAACTGGTTGGCCAGGTTGGAAATCATCCCGCCCGGTACCTGGTTGACTTGAACACGGGTGTCGACCGCGGTGAATTCGCTTTCGAACTGGTGGTACTTCTTGCGCACGGCGTAGAAGTACAGGCCGATCTCCTGCAACAGCTCCAGGTTCAGACCGGTATCGAACTCGCTGCCTTTGAGCGCGGCTACCATCGACTCGGTGCCAGGGTGGCTGGTGCCCGAGGCGAAGCTGGAGATTGCGGTGTCGATATGATCGGCACCGTTTTCGATGGCCTTGAGTTGGCACATCGCGGCCAGGCCAGCGGTATCGTGGGAATGGATGAATACCGGCAGCGATTGCTCGGACTTCAATGCCTTGACCAGTTCACCGGTCGCGTAAGGTGTCAGCAGGCCAGCCATGTCCTTGATCGCCACCGAGTCGCAACCCATGGCTTCCATCTGCTTGGCTTGCGCCACAAAGGCGTCAATGGTGTGCACCGGGCTGGTGGTGTAGGCGATGGTGCCCTGGGCATGTTTGCCCGCCGCTTTCACCGCTTCGATGGCTACGCGCAGGTTACGCACGTCGTTCATGGCATCGAAAATACGGAACACGTCGATACCGTTGACCGCCGCCTTGGCGACGAAGGCCCTGACCACGTCGTCGCTGTAATGGCGGTAGCCCAGCAGGTTCTGGCCACGCAGGAGCATTTGCAGACGGGTGTTGGGCAATGCAGCACGCAATTGGCGCAGACGCTCCCACGGGTCTTCCTTGAGGAAACGCACGCAAGCGTCGAACGTCGCGCCACCCCAGCACTCCAGCGACCAGTAGCCGACTTTGTCGAGCTTGTCGCAGATCGGCAGCATGTCCTCGGTGCGCATGCGGGTCGCGAGCAGCGATTGGTGGGCGTCGCGCAGGATGGTGTCGGTTACATGAATCTTCTTGCTCATTGTTCTATTCCTCACAGGCCTGCGTGGGCGGCGATGGCGGCGGCGATGGCCAGGGCCAGCTCTTCGGGTTTGCGCTTGATCGAGTAGTTGGTCAGCTCAGGATGGCTTTCAACGAAGCTGGTGTTGAACTGGCCGCTGCGGAATTCCGGGTTGCGCAGGATTTCCTGGTAATAGGCGGCGGTGGTCTTGACCCCTTGCACGCGCATGTCGTCCAGGGCCCGCAAGCCACGGTCCATCGCTTCTTCCCAGGTCAGCGCCCACACCACCAGCTTCAGGCACATGGAGTCGTAGAACGGTGGGATGGTGTAACCGGTGTAGATCGCCGTGTCGGTCCGTACGCCGGGGCCGCCGGGTGCGTAGTAACGGGTGATCTTGCCGAAGCTGGGCAGGAAGTTGTTTTTCGGGTCTTCGGCGTTGATCCGGAATTGCAGCGCGAAACCACGGTGCTGGATGTCTTCCTGTTTCACCGAGAGCGGCAGGCCGGAGGCGATGCGGATCTGCTCGCGAACGATGTCGATGCCGGTAATTTCTTCGGTGATGGTGTGTTCCACCTGCACCCGGGTGTTCATCTCCATGAAGTACACCTCGCCCTCGGCGAGCAGGAACTCCACGGTGCCGGCGTTCTCGTAACCCACTGCCTTGGCCGCACGCACCGACAGGTCACCGATATAGGCGCGCTGTTCAGGGGTCAGCTGGGGGCTCGGGGCGATCTCGATCAACTTCTGGTTGCGGCGCTGAATCGAACAGTCACGCTCGAACAGGTGCACCACGTTGCCAAAGCTGTCGCCGAGAATCTGCGCTTCGATGTGTTTCGGGTTGACGATGCATTTTTCCAGGAACACTTCGGCGGAACCGAAAGCTTTGGTGGCCTCGGAAATAACCCGCGGAAATGCCTGTTCGAGTTCTTCGCGGCTGTTGCAACGACGGATACCGCGCCCGCCACCACCGGATGTGGCCTTGAGCATCACCGGGTAACCGATGCGATCACCTTCAGACAGCGCTTCTTCGATGCCGGAGACGTTGCCTTCGGTGCCTGGAGTGACCGGCACTCCCGCCTTGATCATGCTGCGGCGGGCTTCGGTCTTGTCGCCCATGCGGCGAATGACTTCAGCCGATGGACCAATGAATTTAATGCCGCGTTCGGCGCAGATTTCCGCCAGTTCCGCGTTTTCCGAAAGGAAACCGTAACCGGGGTGCAACGCATCGCAACCGGTTTCCACAGCCAGGTTCACCAGCTTGCGCGGGTTCAGGTAACCGGCCAGCGGCTCGGCTCCGATGCTATGGGCCTCGTCCGCACGCTTGACATGCAAGGCATGACGGTCGGCGTCGGAATAGATCGCGACCGAGCGGATGCCCATTTCGGCGCAGGCACGCACGATTCGTACGGCAATCTCACCACGGTTGGCGATCAGGATCTTTTTTATCACTTGGAGGTTCCCTTGAGCCGGTGGTACCCACGACCTGCTAGACCAGGTCGACGCGTGACCAAATGTTTCAATTTGGTCGCAAGCCCACACTAGCGCCCACAAGGGATTAACAAAAATGAATAAAAATTGGGTCGTGCATAAGTAACAGCTTATAGTTGATGCATCAGCCGGTGGCCAGAGCACTTAGAAAATGCGTAAGTCCTTGATGCGTATGACATTGCGTCAATTGCAAATCTTCAATGAAGTCTGTGACTTGAGGTCGTACAGCCGTGCTGCCGAGGAAATGTCACTCACACAACCTGCCGTCAGCCTGCAAATTCGACAACTCGAAGAGCTGATCGGCCAACCTCTGTTCGATTACGTCGGCAAAAAACTCTATATGACCGAAGCTGCCGAAGCGCTGCAACGTGCCAGCCGGGACATCTTCGGTCGCCTGGAAAACCTCGACATGCAGCTGTCCGACATGCAGGGATCGTTGCAGGGCCAGTTGAAACTGGCAGTGGAATCCAGCGCCAAGTATTTCGTCCCGCACCTGTTTGCCGCGTTCAAGCGCCAGCACCCGGAGGTCAATCTGCAACTGACGGTGGTCAACCGCGGGCAAGTGATCCGGCGCCTCTCCGATAACCGTGACGACCTGGTGATCATGTCCATGGTGCCGCAGGACATGGGCCTGGAGTTTCTGCCCTTCCTCAACAACCCGATTGTTGCCGTCGCGCCGCCCGATCACCCCCTGTGCCACATGGGTCCACTGCGCTTGCAGGATCTGGAGCCTTACACGTTGTTGCTGCGTGAACCCGGCTCAGGGACACGCCTGGCTTGCGAAGAGTACTTCAAGGAAAAACGCGTGCATTTCAACCAGACCCAGGAGGTCTCGTCCGCCGAAGCCCAGCGTGAATGTGTGCTGGCGGGCCTGGGCGTGGCTCTACTGACACGCCACGCCCTGAATCTTGAGCTGGCGACCGGCGGGTTGATCGAGTTGCCGGTCGAAGAATTGCCGCTGTACCGCAGTTGGTGCCTGGTACAGGCCAAGGCTAAACGCCTGTCACCGGTGGCTCACGCGTTCCTTGCGTTCGTTCGCAGCGAGCGGGTACAGATCAGCGGCCTGGTTGAGCGTTTCGACGGGAAGTCGTCGAAGCCGACTGCCAGAAATTGAGTTCGAATTCTTCGGGAAAATCGCCGATCTCGGCCAGAAGTTGGCGGCGCTCGCAGCGATCCTCGATAGCGCGGCGAAACACCATGCGGCGCTGATCTTCTTGCTGGCGGCGGGTTCTGACAGCGCTGTTGCGTTCTTCGTAAGGCAGGGCCATTTCGAGTCTCCCAAGGCGAGTACGGGAGTTTCAAGATAGGCGCACGGGATGACGGTTTGGCGGCTCGGGGATTACAGACTGATGAAGGTTAGGGTCTACTCAAGGACGCCATCGCGAGCAGGCTCGCTCCCACAGGAAGCTCGGTCAAATAGTGGCAGCGAGCCTGCTCGCGATTCAGGTCGTTACGACCTGAGGACGACGTCAGTCGTCCAGCGCCTTCACTGCCTTGGGCGACAACCGCAAGCTGCGAAGGCTGCGCTTGACGCTTTTGAGATGGTTGACCAGGCTCGGCCCACGCGCCATGGCTACTCCCATCGCCAACACATCGATCACCACCAGGTGAGCGATCCGCGAGGTCAACGGCGTATAGATTTCGGTGTCTTCATGCACATCGATTGCCAGGTTGACGGTTGACAGTTCGGCCAACGGTGTCTGACTCGGGCACAGGGTAATCAACGAAGCTCCGCTTTCACGCACCAGGTTGGCGGTGATCAGCAGGTCCTTGGAACGACCGGACTGGGAAATACAGATCGCCACATCGGTCGGCTTCAGTGTCACCGCCGACATCGCCTGCATGTGCGGATCAGAATACGCCGCTGCGGTCAGCAGCAAGCGGAAAAACTTGTGTTGCGCGTCCGCCGCTACCGCGCCCGAGGCGCCGAAACCGTAGAACTCGACACGTTGGGCCTGGGACATCAACGTCACCGCGCGCTGCAATTCCACCGGATCGAGCTTCTCGCGAACCTCCATCAGGGTATGCAGGGTCGTGTCGAAGATTTTCAGGCTGTAGTCGGCGACCGAATCGTCTTCATGGATCGCGAACTGCCCGAAACTCGCGCCTGCTGCCAGACTCTGGGCCAACTTCAGCTTCAGGTCCTGGAATCCGGAACAACCGATGGCGCGGCAAAAACGCACGATGGTCGGCTCACTGATACCGACGCTGTGGGCCAGATCCGCCATGGAGCTGTGCATTACAGCCGCAGGGTCAAGCAGCACATGGTCGGCGACCTTGAGCTCCGACTTGCGTAACAGGTGACGTGACTGGGCGATGTGTTGCAGCAGGTTCAAAGGGCTGGACTCTTTGTTATTGGGTGCCGGGGATGTAGCACGCTTGTAGTTATACTACATGAATCGGCTTTTTGCCTGCTCAATGCTTAACCGCATCCCTCGAATTCAGGTGCCCGCGCTTCATGTAGCACGCGTATTCGATGCCTGGTGCTCAAGCGCCACTGACAGGGGCAGGCACTATGCCCTGCCCGTTCCCCCTCCAAAGTTTCCTCCGCCGTCATATATCGATATCGACTGGAACATATAACCTTACAACACGAATAACGAATACTTCGCACCAATGGATATATTGGCCCCGCAGGAAGCAACTAACTTTTATTAAAGGAACCCAATACCATGAGCATTAAAACCAAAGACTGGACCGCACAAATCGACAAGTTTCCCGGCAGCCCATCCTTTCGCACCTCTGGCACGGTAACTGTTGCCCATTCCGGCATCACGCCAAAGCTTGAGTACATGCCATTGCAGGACAAAAGCTTTGATCTGAGACTGGAGCTTAAACTGGAAACATCCGACGCGCCTTCACTGCAAGTTGAAACCGACAAAGTTGTCGAATATGAATCCCAGGGAAATTCCAATGTCAGTGGTGTCAGTATTTTCCATGAAGGCAAGTTACTGCATCACATCGATAAAGTTGTAATCACTCACTAAGGCACTACTCACTTCCTGTGCTTCCCGCCGCCTCAGGAAGGGGCGGCGGGAAGTTATCCTTTCACGCCGTACACTGCTCGCGCAGCAGGGCTGCAAGCCCGTCCGCCTCTACAGGCCGGCTGATGAGATAGCCTTGCACTTCATCGCAGCGCTCCTGCTTGAGGAATTCAAGCTGCTGCGCACGCTCAACCCCTTCTGCCACGACCTTCAGCGACAGACCATGGGCCATGGCAATGATTGCCCGGGTGATGGCCGCATCTTCGCTGCCCTCCCCCAAACCACGGATGAACGCCTGATCGATCTTCACGTAATCCACCGGAATCCGCTTGAGGTAGCTCAGGGATGAATAGCCGGTACCAAAATCGTCGATGGCCAGTTTGACGCCCAGATCACGCAACTGCTGGAAGGTCGCAATGATGTGTTCGACGCTGTCCAACAATTGGCTTTCGGTGAGTTCCAGCTCCAGGTAGTGCGGCGCGAGCCCGGTTTCTTCCAGTACCTGACGCACCAGGCTGACCAGTTTGCCCTGCCGCAACTGATGCACCGACAGATTGACCGACACGCGAATGGGCTCCATGCCCTGGCGCTGCCACTCACAAGCCTGCCAGCAAGCCTGGCGCAGTACGAATTCGCCGATTGGACCGATCAATCCGGTTTCCTCGGCCAGGCCGATGAAATCCCCGGGTGGCACGCGCCCCATCGTCGGATGATCCCAACGCACCAGGGCTTCGGCAGCGTTCAGCTTGCCTGTGGAAAGGCAGAGCTTGGGTTGGTAAAACACCTTCAGTTGTTTCTCTTCGACGGCTTTACGCAGCTGGTTTTCCAACTGCAATCGCTCCAGCGTGCTGGCTTGCAAACTGTCGGTGTAGAACTGGAAGTTGTTACCCCCCAGATGTTTGGCATGTTGCATGGCCATGTTCGACTGACTGACCAATGCGGAAATTTCCCGGGCATTGTCCGGCAACAAACTGATGCCCATCGACGCGCTGACCACCAGCTCGTGCCCATCGACGGTCACCGGCAAGCGCAACTTGGTCGACAGGCGAGTGGCTACCCGCGCCAGACTCGAAAGGTTGCCGTAGGAGTTGAAAAGCACTGCAAACTCGTCGCCGGACAAACGCGCGATGGTGTCGGCTTCCGGCAATGCGTTGACCAGTCGCCGGGCCATTTTCTGCAACAACTGGTCCGCGACTTCATGACCCAGGCTGTCATTGAGCTGCTTGAAGCGATCCAGATTGATATGCAGCAACGCCAGACTTCGATGGATGCCCTGGCGCACCCGCAGGTGCGCCTCGCTGAGCCGTTCGCGGAACATCGAACGGTTGGCCAGCCCCGTGAGTTCGTCGTAATGGGTCAGGTAGCGCATGCGCTCTTCCGATTCGCGACGAGCAGACAGATCGGCGAAGAAGCCTACGATATGACTTACATTTCCCCGGGAATCGCGCACCGTATTGAGCTGCAGCAATTGCGGATACATTTCACCATTCTTACGGGTTTCCACCAGTTCGCCTCGCCAGCTGCCGTGCTGCTCCAGGGCTTGATGGATCGCGGAATAATGACGACGAGCGTCGCGACTGCAGGGCAACTCCACCACATTACGCCCGAGCATTTCCTCGCTCTCATATCCGGTTACGCGGCTGAAGGCCTGATTGACCGCGATCAAGGCGTAATTGGGGTCGAAAATCACGATGCCTTCGCTGGCGGCCTCGAACACCATTGCCGCCAGTTGCAACTGTTCTTCAACGACCTTGCTCGCGCTGATGTCGCGCCGTGTGCCAACCATGCGGATCACCCGGCCGTTTTCGGCTCGCTCGACCGCCCGCCCACGGTCCTCGATCCAGACCCAATGGCCATCGGCATGCCGTACGCGGTATTCGACCTGATAGTCCTCGGTTCGGCCCTTCAAATGTTCGACCAGTGCCCTTCTCAGCGCAGGGAGGTCTTCGGGGTGCAGACGCGGCTTGAGATGGCGCAACATCGCGGTCACGTATTCCGGCTCCAGGCCGAACAGCTCCTGAATCAGCGTGTGATGGACTTCATCGGTCTGCAGGTTCCAGTCCCACAGTCCCAGCTCACTGGCCTTCAACGCCAGCGCCAGACGCGCCTCGCTTTTGCTCAGCGCCTGATTGGCAGCGTCCAGTTCCAGGCTGCGTTCGGCGACGCGCTTTTCCAGATCGACCTGGATTTCGCGCAGTTCCTCTTCGGCCCGCCGGCGCTGGTCTATTTCTCTGGCCAGTGTCTGATTGAGCTGATCGCTGCAATTTTGCGTGTGTTGCAGATGCTCGATCAGCGCCTGATTCTGAAAGCGTCGCAACAAGCCTTGATCGATCAGACGATTGACCTGCCAGGCGACCACGCTCAATGCGCCGAGCAGAATCAGGCCGAACCAGCCCCAGCCATGTCCCTGCTCGTCGCCGTTCCAGAACAGATAGGCGATCGCCGGTAACAAACAGGGCAAGGTGAACGACAGAAACGCCGGCAGGCTGACTGCATAGGCCACGCTGGCCGAAAGGGCGGCCGCGCCAATAAGGCCAAAGACCCAGGCTTGCTGAATGAAATTGTCCGCGGGAACAAGGGCAATGCCCGCGCCGGCCAGCGTCAGGCCAGTCAGACCCGAGCCCATCCAGAACATACGCTGCCAGACCGGATGGGCTTGACGATTGGGTATCGCCGAATCGAAGGCCGCCACCTGAATCACTCGCAGCGCCACCAGCGACAGCAACCACACCAACCAGACAGTGATCAGGAAGTAGCGCTGCGGACTCCAGAGCAGTCCGGCGCAGACCAGGCCATTGATCAGCATGAACAGCGTGGGCAGCAGCGAGCCCTGATAAAGCAGGCGCGTGCGTTCGACCGCCATTTCCATGGCGTATTGTTTACGGATAACCCGGGGCTCCACAGTGGGGCCCGACAGGTCGGAGCTGAAGGTCATAGGCGATGTTCTTGTTCTTATAATGATGAGCATGAGCCCGAAACGTCGACGGAGCATACACAAGCCCGTGCCGGGACCAAACTGCTCCCGATCAAAAAACAGACAAAAAAACCAGCCTCCTACCGCTATCCAAAGCCGACATGCGAGACGGGCCAACGCTTGCAGCCGATGACTGACCGGTCGTCTCGCCTGCTTCTTTCATCGGTTTAGGCAAACCGGGGTTTGCCGGGTGTGGCGCGGCCCCCTAGAATGCCCCGATGCGCGATGATCTCTCCCTTCTGCTGAACTCCCTCAACGATGCCCAACGCCAGGCCGTAGCAGCCCCCGTGGGTCGTCAGTTGGTCCTGGCCGGCGCCGGTTCCGGTAAAACCCGAGTGCTGGTGCACCGTATCGCCTGGTTGATCCAGGTCGAAAACGCCTCGCCCCACTCCATCCTGTCGGTGACCTTCACCAACAAGGCTGCCGCCGAGATGCGTCACCGCATCGAGCAGTTGATGGGCATCAACCCGGCCGGTATGTGGGTCGGCACCTTCCACGGCCTGGCACATCGCTTGTTGCGGGCACACTGGCAGGAAGCCGGACTGAGCCAGACCTTCCAGATTCTCGACAGCGACGATCAGCAGCGACTGGTCAAGCGGGTGATCCGCGAGCTGGGTCTGGACGAGCAACGCTGGCCGGCCCGTCAGGCCCAATGGTTCATCAATGGACAGAAAGACGAGGGTCTGCGTCCGCAACATATTCAAGCCAGCGGCGATCTGTTCCTGGCAACCATGCGCGGCATCTATGAAGCCTATGAGGCGGCCTGCCTGCGCGCCGGCGTCATCGACTTCTCCGAACTGCTGCTGCGGGCCCTTGATCTGTGGCGCGATCACCCCGGCCTGCTGGCGCATTATCAGAAGCGCTTCCGGCACATCCTGGTGGACGAATTCCAGGACACCAACGCCGTGCAATACGCCTGGCTGCGCCTGCTGGCCAAGGGTGGCGACAGCCTGATGGTGGTGGGCGACGACGATCAGTCCATTTACGGCTGGCGTGGCGCGAAAATCGAAAACATCTACCAGTATTCCGATGACTTCCCGGACGCCGAGACCATTCGTCTTGAGCAGAACTATCGCTCCACCGCAGGCATTCTCAAGGCCGCCAACGCCCTGATTGCCAACAATGCCGGGCGCCTGGGCAAGGAGCTGTGGACCGATGGCGGCGACGGCGAAGCAATCAATCTGTACGCCGCGTTCAATGAACACGACGAAGCACGCTATGTTGTCGAAACCATCGAAAGCGCGCTGAAAACCGGCTTGTCTCGAAGCGATATCGCAATTTTGTACCGTTCCAACGCCCAATCACGGGTTCTGGAAGAAGCCTTGCTGCGAGAGCGCATCCCCTATCGCATCTACGGGGGCCAGCGCTTCTTCGAACGGGCCGAGATCAAGAACGCCATGGCTTACCTGCGCTTGCTGGAAGGTCGTGGCAACGATGCCGCTCTGGAACGGGTTATCAACGTGCCGGCCCGTGGCATCGGCGAAAAAACCGTCGAAGCGATTCGCGACCATGCACGCCACAGCGACGTGTCGATGTGGGAAGCAATGCGCCAGCTGGTGGCCAACAAGGGCCTCACCGGTCGGGCCGCCAGCGCGCTCGGCGCCTTTATCGAGTTGATCGAAAACCTTGCCGCCAAGTGCATGGAAATGCCGCTGCACCTGATGACGCAAACCGTCATCGAGCAGTCGGGTCTCATTGCCTATCACGAAGCGGAAAAGGGCGAGAAAGGCCAGGCTCGGGTAGAAAACCTTGAAGAGCTGGTCAGCGCCGCGCGCAACTTCGAAAACAGCGAAGAAGACGAAGACCTGACGCCACTGGCGGCGTTCCTTGGTCACGCATCGCTGGAAGCCGGGGATACCCAGGCCGACGAACACGAAGACAGCATTCAACTGATGACCCTGCACAGCGCCAAGGGCCTGGAATTCCCTTACGTGTTCCTGGTGGGTATGGAAGAAGGCCTGTTCCCGCACAAGATGAGCCTGGAGGAGCCCGGGCGTCTTGAGGAGGAGCGCCGCCTGGCGTATGTCGGCATCACCCGCGCCATGCAGAACCTGGTGATGACCTATGCCGAAACCCGACGCTTGTACGGCAGCGAGACCTACAACAAGGTGTCACGCTTCGTACGCGAAGTACCCAAAGGCCTGATCCAGGAAGTACGACTTTCCAACAGTGTCAGCCGTCCGTTCGGCGGCGGCCAAACGCAAAGTACCAGCAACCTGTTTGGCGGCAGCGAGATACCGCAGACCGGCTTCAGTCTGGGCCAGGCGGTACGCCACTCCATATTCGGCGAAGGCGTGATTCTGAACTTCGAAGGCGCCGGCGCCCAAGCGCGGGTCCAGGTGAATTTCAGCGAAGGCAGCAAGTGGTTGATGCTGGGCTATGCAAAGCTGGAAGCCATTTAAGGCTATCGATCAGCTTTTCTGTGGGAGCGAGCCTGCGCGCGAAATTAGCACCTCGGCCGATCTGATTCACCGCGGTGCGGCTATCGCGAGCAGGCTCGCTCCCACAGGGTCTCGATTAAAGATCTCTCTGACAAGGCGTAAATCATGGGCTCAGGCTTCTTTTCTTCCTGGACATTCTGGGCCCTGTTGTCGGCCATCTTCGCGGCGATGACTGCCATTTTTGCGAAAGTCGGCGTCGAAAACGTCAACTCCGACTTCGCCACCCTGCTGCGAACCGTGGTGGTCCTGATCAGCCTGGCCTTGATTTTGTACGCCACGGGCCAATATCAATCCTTGGGATCGATTTCAGCCAAAAGCTACCTGTTTTTGCTTCTGTCCGGCCTGGCCACAGGTGCATCGTGGATTTGCTATTTCCGGGCACTTAAAGTCGGGCCGGCTTCATTGGTCGCCCCCGTGGACAAATTGAGCGTGGTGATCGTGGCGGTGCTCGGCGTGATTCTGCTGGGCGAGAAGCTGGACCTGCGCCAATGGGGCGGAATCGGCCTGATTACAGCCGGGGTGGTCATGCTGGCGCTGCGACGCTGAGCATCGTTCCTACAGAACTAATCCACTCTTCCTACAGACCCACGTGAACAAGCCTTATTGCACCGACTGGAGCTGAACCCTACCTGTCAGGCAAAAGCCCGAAACACTCTGTCGCTAGCCAGTGACACTTCAGCTGTGCAACATGGCGCGCGTGCCTTCCACAAATGGGAATTCCCTTTATGAAACGTTTTCTTAGCATCGCCATGGCGTTGTGCATCGGCCTGACGATGAGTCTCGACGTCAATGCCGCCAAGCGCTTCGGTGGTGGCAAAAGCGCAGGCGCTGCGCCGACTCACCAGACCAGCCAGATGGCGCCTTCTTCTCCAGGCATGGGCGGCGCTGCTGCGACCGCCGGTGCTGCCGGTGCCGCTGGCGCGGCTGCCAAGGCCGGTGGTGCTTCGCGCTGGCTCGGCCCTCTGGCCGGTATCGCTGCCGGTGGCCTGCTGGCCTCCATGTTCATGGGCGGCGGCTTCCAGGGCATGCAGATCTTCGACATCCTGATCATGGCGGTCATCGCCTTCCTGGTCTTCCGATTCATCGCCGCTCGTCGCCGCAAGCAGCAGGAGCACTACGCTCCGGCGGGCCATGCGTCGATGCAGCGTGAAGCATTCGAACAGAAGCCGGCCACAGGCTCCATTTTCGGCGGCTCGGCGGCACCTGCTGCCGCCCGCCCGGTGATCAATGCACCCGCCTGGTTCAATGAAAGGAACTTCGTCGAAGCGGCCCGCAACCACTTCCAGTCCCTGCAACAGCACTGGGACGCCAATGAAATGGACAAGATCGCCGAGTTCGTGACCCCGCAAATGCTGGAGTTCCTCAAGCGCGAACGTGCCGATCTGGGTGACGGCTTCCAGTCGACCTACATTGATAACCTCAATGTACAACTGGACGGCGTTGATGATCGCGCCGACAAGACCATCGCGACCCTGACCTTCAGTGGCGTGGCAAAAACCTCTCGTTTCGACCAGGGCGAAGTGTTCAGCGAAAGCTGGAACATGGAGCGCGTCCAGGGCGAAAACCAGCCTTGGCTGGTGGCAGGTATCCGCCAGAACGGCTGATTGTCCTCCGCGCTTTTCACGTTGTAATAAAAACCCCGGCTTGCCGGGGTTTTCTATTTCGCGGTTGCATCCATAGCAAGCTACTGTATAAACCGCCCCTTACAAACCGCGCCACACAAGCAAGAGGATCCCGGACGTGGAAGAAGTCATCGAACAACTGCGTGAAGCCAACGAACCTGTACCGGTTCCGCTGGAGTTGCCCGACGAAGATCAGTTGGTGGAAATCGAAGAAGAACTTTTCATTAACATTCCATTTGTCTTCAAGGAATTTCTGCTGAATGTCAGCGATGTGGTGTATGGCAGCCTGGAGCCAGTGACTGTTACCGACCCGCAATCCCACACCTACCTTCCGGACGTTGCAGCCAACGCCTGGGATGCCGGCGTACCTCGCGATCTGATTCCGATCTGCCAGGATGGTGACGATTACTACTGCGTCGAAGAAGACGGTACCGTGGTGCTGTGGTCGGGCGAAGAAGAGCTGATTACCGAAGAGTCGTGGGAATCGGTGTGGCACTGGGCACGGGACGTCTGGCTGGAAAGCTGATCGGCCTGACCCACCCGGTGTGGTCAATGCCCTGACGGCTCCTTGTGATTGTCTAACGTTTCCAGCAAGGCCACCTGCATGCGCGTGTGGACGCGGATAAACCAGCGCCACAGCAACGCCGCCACGGCAGCCGCTACCACCGCGATCAGCACAAGCAACTTGTTGGTCGGCAGAATACTGGCCGACAAGGCTGCCAATAGCAGGAAAATCACCAGCAGCGAGAGGATCGGGATCACTTCGGCAATCACCCGGCGCACTCGCTGCGTGTGGCGCCCGGCCACCTCCGGTTTCACCCCCATTTCCGCCAGCAGCATCGACAGCGCCTTGAGCTTGCGATACGCCGCGATCAGGAACGGCAGCGACAACAGCAATGCCCCGCCCCAGATCAGCGCTTTCTGCCAGCTCGGGTCGGCGATCCAGCCCTGCAGATATCTGGATATGCCTTCGGCAAAGTAGGCCCCAGCGAAGAAGATCCCGATGACCAACGCCAGATTGACTCCCACCTGCAGCAATATCCGTCGAATCATTGAAGCCAGCAACGCCCCCTCGCCCTGCGGCTGAATGCTGCGCAGCCATTCCCCATACATCCCCAAAACCCGCCCCAAACGTTGCGGCATGACGGCAGCGAGCCGGATCGACAAAGGATCGGCCGCGCGGATCAGGTAAGGCGTCAGCAACGTGGTGATCACCGAAACCGCAACCGCCACCGGGTACAGGAAGTTGCTGGTGACCTGCAGGGTCATACCCAACGAAGCGATGATGAAAGAGAACTCGCCAATCTGGGAAAGCCCCATCCCGACGCGCAGCGACGTGCGCCCGTCGTTGCCGGCGATAAAGGCGCCGAGTCCGCAGGACACCATTTTTCCAAGCACCACTGCGATGGTGATCACCGCAATTGGCCACGCGTATTGCAGCAGGATCATCGGATCGAGCATCAACCCGATCGCAACGAAAAAAATGGCGCTGAACAAGTCGCGAACCGGCTCGATCAGGCGCTCGATCTTCAGCAACTCCCTGGATTCGGCCATGATTGCGCCAATCAGGAACGCGCCGAGCACCATGCTGTATTCAAGCTTGACCACCAGCAGGCAAAAGCCGAAACACAGACCCAAAACCGTGATCAACAGCATTTCGTTGCTGTCGAACCTGGCCACATAAGCCAGTAATCGCGGGACCAGCAGAATGCCGATGACCAGCGCAACGATCATGAACAAGGACAGTTTGCCAACGGTGGAAAACACCTCGCCCGAACTGACCATGCCACTGACTGCAATACTCGACAGCAAGGCGATGATGCCGATGCCAAGGATGTCTTCGACGATCAGCACGCCGAAAATCAGCTGCGCGAACCGCTGGTTTTTCATCTTCAGATCGTTGAGTGCCTTGACGATGATGGTGGTCGAGGAAATGGCCAGGATCGCGCCGAGAAACAGCGAATCCATGGTGTTCCAGCCGAACCATTGACCGATTTCATAACCGATCCAGATCATCAGCACGATTTCCAGGAAGGCGGCGATAAAAGCCGTGGCGCCTACCTTGAACAGCTTGCGCAGACTGAACTCCAGCCCCAGGCAAAACATAAGGAAAATCACCCCGAGTTCCGCCAGGGTCTTGATGGTGTCCTCGTCGTGGATCAGGCCGAATGGCGGGGTGTGCGGGCCAATGATGAAACCGGCCACGATGTAACCCAGGACCACCGGTTGTCTGAGGCGATGGAAAAGCACGGTTACCACACCTGCAACCAACATGATCACTGCCAGATCCTGAATGAAACTGATGGCATGCATGGTGTGGGGCTCCCTGGGTGAAATCGCTCAAGCGCCGGACGCAGTCAATGTCCGCATGAGCAGAGTTAGAAATCCGCTTATCGCGTAGGAATTTTCCCTTTGGAATGGGCTTTTGCAGGGTAACACCGCGACTTCCGGCAGAAAGGCGGTGCAATATATGGAAACAGATCGATTGGGCGTGACGGCGGCTTACCGCTCGGCGTCCCGATAATGGTGATTCTGAAAAATCACGCAGGCACCCGCAGAGGTGCGCCCCTCAAACCTTGCCTTGACCCGTGAGAATGCTATGGAACCCGGAAACGCCCAACTGTCGATGACGGTATTGATGACCCCCGACATGGCCAATTTCTCTGGCAATGTTCACGGCGGAACCCTGCTCAAGTACCTCGACGAAGTCGCTTATGCCTGTGCCAGCCGATATGCCGGCCGCTATGTGGTTACCTTGTCGGTGGACCAGGTGATTTTCCGCGAGCCGATCCATGTCGGCGAACTGGTGACCTTTCTGGCTTCGGTGAACTACACCGGCAACACCTCGATGGAGGTGGGCATCAAGGTAGTGACGGAGAACATCCGCGAACGCTCGGTACGCCACACCAACAGCTGCTTCTTTACCATGGTCGCCGTGGATGACCAGCGCAAGCCAGCCCCCGTACCACCCCTGCAACCGGACAACAGCGAAAGCAAGCGTCGTTACATCCAGGCCCAGCAACGCCGCCAGATTCGCCAGGAGCTGGAAAAGCGCTATCAGGAGATCAAGGGCGACGCCTGATACTTCCACGTTCGAACGTTGGATGGCTTCGCGAGCAGGCTCGCTCCCACAGGGGTACGCAATCTACTGTGGGAGGGAGCCTGCTCGCGAATGAAGCGGCCCGGAATCAGAGACTGATGGAAGTCGCTTCGAACCGTACCCGCGGATGGGCTATCCGGTCCTGCGCCCGCACCAGTTCCAGTTCGTAGCTCGCGCAGGCCTGGGTTTCCAGCAACACCTCATGGACCGCCGATGCGGCAAACTCGAAGGCGGCCACCAGACTGTCGCCCAACAATACGCGCGCCAGAAACAACCCCGATGTCAGATCACCGACACCCACCGGCTGACGGGGGAACGCCAGCAAGGGACGTTGCAGGTGCCAGCTGCCTTCGGCTGTTACCAGCAGCATTTCGAAGACCTCCGGGACTTTGCCCGGATAGTCCAGATGCTTGACCAGCACGGCTTTGGGGCCACGTGCCAACAGCGCCCGTGCCATCGCCAGGCAATCGAACAGCGACTGAGGTTTGCGCCCCGAGAAACTGTCGAGTTCCAGTTGATTGGGGCACATGAAGTCAGCAACCGCAGCCGCTTCTTCCAGCAGGAAGTCGCTGACTTCGGCGGGCACGCTGCAGCCCTTCTCCGGATGGCCCATGACCGGATCACACAGATACAGCGCCTTGGGATTCATGGATTTGATCCGGGCCACTCCAGTAAGGATGGCCCGCCCTTGGGCAGCACTGCCGAGATAGCCTGACAACACAGCATCGCAGTTGCCCAGCTCGCCAATCGCCGCGATGCCTTCCACCAGGTCAGGGATCTGATGCGGCGCCAGCACTTCACCCGCCCACTGACCGTATTGGGTGTGGTTGGAGAACTGCACCGTATTGAGTGGCCAGACATTCACGCCGACCCGCTGCATCGGGAAAACCGCGGCACTGTTGCCGGCGTGACCAAACACCACGTGGGACTGGATAGCGAGCAGATGAGGCGTGCGTTTCATGCGGTGAGATTCCGTAAAACGATTGAAATTCGGACGGCGCAGTATGCGACTAAACGCAGCCTGTACGACAGACCGGCGACGCAGTTAAGCTGACACTATCTTTTGGAGCGCCCTGTTGATGCTGACCCTTGGAAATATTTTCGTTCTGATGCTGCTCGCCACCGCTGGAGCCTGGCTATGGCATAACCACGGCTTGCGCGAACGTGCGCTGGAGCGGGTCAAGCAGCATTGCATCAACCTGGGGATCGAATTGCTGGACGGCAATGTGGCGCTGAAGAAAATCGCATTCATCAAGGATGCCCACGGCCGGCGGCGCCTGGCTCGCGTGTATAACTTCGAATTCACCGTGACCGGCGAGACTCGCCATAACGGCACCATTACCCAGTTCGGCACTCATAGCGCGCAGATTGAACTGGCGCCCTACCCGATGCCATTCGATGACACCCCTCCGGTCGCCGATGTCGCCAGGCCCAGCGCTGAAGTGATCGAGCTGAGTCATTGGCGACAGGAGCACAACAAGTGGCGGCCTTGATAGGCTGTCGAAAAGCCCGCTAGTGCGCGTGAGTCCGACACCCGTCCAAGCCTTTCTGCAGTTCACCAACGTCCGGCGACGTGCTGAAAATCAGCTCAATTCGTGAATCCTGCCGCCATTCGCTACTGCGCCATTCCAGCATCGCATTGTCCACGGCATTGACCGATACCCAGCCCTCGGCGCTGTGGATAACCAGTTTCGCGCGCCGCCAGGCAAGGCCCGCCAGCCATTGACCGACCCGAGCAGTATCGAAGGTCTGGCTTGGGTGCCAGCGCCAACCGACACTCCAGCTCTGCTCCTGTTGCTGACTCAAGCAAATCGGCAGCGTTGGATCGGTCCAGATCGCGGGCATCTGTGACAGCCCTTTGGGCAGCACGAAGTTATCCACACCTGCCACCGCTTGAGCGGCCAAACCGGGTAATTCGCCGAGCGGCATCCTGGCCTGTTGCGTCCAGTACAAGGGCCGCATCGGCAATTGCGCCGCGATACGCTGACGTACGGCTTCATCAAGGCGTTCCGATTTGTTCAGCAGCAACAGCCCGGCGCTCTCCAGCGCATCTTGCTGCGCCGCCGGCAGCACCTTGCCGTCTGCGAGCGCCTGGGCGTCCAGCACCAGGACACTGGGTTGAACACTCAGTACGCCTCGCCACGGCGCTTGACTCAACTGCCTGAGCAACTGCGCCGGATGTCCCAGTCCGGATGGCTCGATGAACAATCGGTCTGGTCGCGCCTTGCGCAGCAATCGGCCCAGCCCCACCTGAAACGGAGCACCGTTGACGCAACACAAACAGCCTCCGGCCACTTCACCCAGTGCGATACCATCGGCATCGCGGGTCAGTAGCGCGGCATCGAGGCCGATCTGGCCGAACTCGTTGATCAACACCGCCCAACGCTCACCGACCGGGCGTTGTGCCAGCAAATGCTTGATGAGGCTGGTCTTGCCCGCCCCCAATGGCCCGGCAATGACGTGAGTGGGAATGTTCTGCAACATGATCGAAGGCGTCTTGGGAGGTAGTCATGCGGTGGAAGGGTTTGTCGTTGCTTCTGGCACTGACATGCAGCGAGGCGTTCGCCCAGGCCTGCGTTGTTCACAGCCAGGCCGAACGGCTCGATGTCAAAGTCTGCCAGCAGAACCGCAGTATCCCGGAAAAACTGTTCGCTGACAGTTTCTGCCAGCCGAACCTGGCCGGACAGCAGGTCGAGGTGCAGTACATCGATCAATGCCCTGCCGGGGCGTTCGGCGTGTGCAGCAACGCCCATGTCGCCAATATGCCTTACCGCCAGGATATTCACTATTACGGCGTCGCCACGGATGCCGCCTATTTGAAGCCGTTTTGCGAAACCCAGAGCCAGGGAACCTGGCTCAAGCCTTGAGAGGCCAGCGAGACGGCATCAGGCGGCCTCAGGCGGCCTCATCGAACCAGGGCCCAAACGGATCAGCCAGCAGGCGCCAACCCTCTGCACCCAGCGCCCATTCTTCGTCCGTCAGCAGGCAAGCATCGAGCTCGGTGGTGAGCTGAGCAAAATCAATGTGCTGGCCGATGAAGACCAGTTCCTGACGGCAATCGCCGGTGGCGTCGGTCCAGTTTTGCATGATGGCAGCGGTACTTGCTTCGTCCTGCGGCCACTGCTGCTTCGGCACAAAACGCCACCAACGGCCGGCAAAACCATGACGCATCAACCCTCCGGCCTGGGACCAGCTGCCGGCGTCCATAGGTTTGCTCGCCAGCCAGAAAAAACCTTTGGAGCGCAGCAACTTGCCGTTAAGCCACGGACGGTCGATGAAGTTGAAGAAACGCTGCGGATGAAAGGGGCGTCGGGCGCGATAAGCGCTGGATGCGATGCCGTATTCCTCGGTTTCGGGTACATGCTGGCCTCGTAACTCTTGCAGCCAGCCCGGTGCCTGCGCAGCTTTCTCGAAGTCGAAGCGGCCGGTATCGAGGATCCTTTCAAGCGCTACTTCACCCATCACCATCGGGATGATTTGCGCCTGAGCGTTGAGTCGTTCGAGAATCGCCATCAGCTCCTGGCATTCGCGGGAGCTGATCAAATCAATCTTGCTGATCAGGATGACGTCCGCGAATTCGACCTGCTCGATCAGCAGATCGGTAATCGCGCGCTCATCCTCCTCGCCCAGGGTTTCGCCCCGGGAAGCGAGGCTTTCAGCCGCCTGGTAGTCGAGCAGAAAATTCACGCCATCCACCACGGTGACCATCGTGTCGAGTCGAGCGATGTCGGAGAGGCTGCGGCCATCTTCATCGCAAAAAGTGAACGTCTCCGCCACTGGCAGTGGCTCGGAAATACCGGTGGATTCGATCAGCAAGTAATCAAAACGACCCTCCCTGGCGAGCTTTCCCACCTCCTCCAGCAGGTCTTCGCGCAGGGTGCAGCAGATACACCCGTTGCTCATCTCCACCAGTTTTTCTTCTGCACGGTTGAGACTGACATCGCGCTGGACTTCACCACCGTCAATGTTGATTTCGCTCATATCGTTAACGATCACGGCAACCCGCAAACCATTACGATTACGTAGTATGTAATTAAGAAGCGTACTTTTTCCGGCACCAAGAAAGCCCGACAGTACAGTCACGGGGAGGCGATTTAGCATCAGGTGTTCCTCACAGGGTTACCCGGTCAAATCCTCGGGCTTACTTGAATGTTATACTATTACAATGAAATTAAACCATCCTCTCCAACCCCTTACGCCAATGGCGTGGAGGTTGAAACCTGCTCCGTGAGTGAGAAGCGCTATGCGTAATGCCCTGAAACTATCGCTGTTGAGTGTTTCACTGCTGGTCGCCGGTGCCGTGCAGGCGCAAGTTCCAACCCTGGCGACATGCACCCGCAGCGCCAACCTGCTGGCCTGTGTGGATGGCGAAGGCAATGCCTACAGCGTCAACACCGCCGGGAGCACGATCTACTTACGGGGCTTCGAAGCCGCCGCAAGGCGCTATTGGGCACAGACCAGTAGTCGCTACGGCCAACTGACGTTTTTCACCGGAATCGCCTCTGACGGCGAGGCCTGGGTTGGCTACAACCGCCGCGTCGGCTGGACCACCATCAATCGTTTTTCCAGCTCCGGTGGTACCGGCGGCAAATTCACCTGCAATCGAATCTCCGGTTGTTAGATCGGGAACATTTTCTGCACCCGCGACCAGAAGCGTCGCCATCCGATTCAGCACGCGATATCTGTGCAGCAATGGTGTGCTCATGGGAAAGGTCTTGCTTGGATATTGTTATAGTATAACATGCCAATCAAATCATCCTGACGGACCTCCTCATGAACGCGCTGACTCTGCCGGATATTGCCGCGCAGGCCTCACGCCAAGCCCTGCCACTGGAGTGGGTGGGCATGTGCGGCATTGCTCTTCCTGTGTTGTTCGATGGCCAGCGACTGGCTGCTACGGCCGATGCCGGCGTGAGCCTCGATGACGGTGAAGCGCGCGGCATTCATATGTCACGTCTCTACCTGGCACTGGAAATACTTGAACGGGAGCCCCTTTCCCCCGCTCTATTCAAACGAGTGTTGATGAGTTTTCTGAGCAGTCACGAAGGACTTTCGAACAGCGCTTACCTGACAATACATACCGAACTACTACTGAAACGACCGGCACTGATCAGCTCATTGGCTGGCTGGAAAACCTATCCCGTCAGCATCGAAACGCATCTGAAAAACACAATGTTCCACGTGGAACTAAAAATCGATGTGCCTTATTCCTCTACCTGCCCCTGTTCCGCCGCACTTTCCCGGCAACTGATTCAACAACAATTCGTCGATGACTTCGCCAACCGCACGCTGCTTCACGCCGACGTGCTGGCTTGGCTCGGCTCCACTAAGGGCATTGTTGCGACGCCACACAGTCAACGCAGCACAGCGCATTTACGCTTGCGCCTGAACACATTCAGGGATGACCTGCCGCTGATCGCACTCATCAATGATGCTGAAGCAGCCCTCGGCACGGCTGTGCAAACTGCGGTGAAGCGTGCAGACGAACAAGCCTTTGCCCTGGCCAATGGTCAGAACCTGATGTTCTGCGAAGACGCCGCCCGACGATTGAATCTGGCTCTGAAGCGGTCCTCCGGCATCGAAGGATTTCACGTCCGCGTTGTACATGCGGAAAGCCTTCATGCTCATGACGCCGTTGCCGAAAGTGGCTGGAACTGGAAGGCCGCATGATCCGCCTGCAGAGTTTGCGGTGGGGAGCTGCGCGCCAACCGTTGACGCCACCCCTTGATCTCGAGTTGCTGGCAGGAAGTCTGACCGCTGTGATCGGTGCCAACGGCTGTGGGAAAAGCAGCCTGTTGAAGGTCATCGCCGGCCTGCAAAAGCCGCTGGCAGGAAGCGTGAGAGTGAAGGTACCCGTCAAAGGCGGACTGTCGTTCCTGCCCCAGCAACAACAACTGGACCGTCAGTTTCCCATCAGCCTTCAAGACTTGGTTGCCACAGGTTTTTGGGGGTGTGGGCAATCGCCTGAAGTCCGTCGACAGCGCCTGGCCGCGGTACTGGAAGATTGGAATCTGAACGGCCTGGAACAACGGCCCTTGATGGCCCTCTCCGGCGGCGAATTGCAACGTGCCCTACTCGCTCGCCTGAGCCTGGCCGAAGCCCCCGTATTACTGCTCGACGAGCCCCACGCCGCACTCGATGAACTCGGGCAGTCGCTGCTGTGGAATCACCTTCATGCCTGGCACGCCGCTGGCCGAACGCTGGTTGTCGTATGCCATGACCTGGCTGCCGTTCGCCAGCACATCCCGGACACGCTGCTGATCAAAAGCAGCGGCTGCGTATTTGGATCAAGCAGCGAACTCATCCACCCTCAACCACACGTGCAGGTAGCCTGCTGATGCTCACCGCTCAACTTTGGCAGCCCTTCCATGAGTTCGTTTTCATGCGTCGTGCGCTGGTCGGCGGCCTGGTCCTGGCATGCAGCACGGCACCACTGGGCGTATTTCTGATCCTGCGACGGATGAGTCTGATCGGTGATGCGGTAGCGCACGGCATTCTGCCGGGCGCGGCACTGGGCTTCTGGTTCGCGGGCCTGAGCCTTCCCGCATTAACCCTCGGCGGATTGGGTGCCGGGCTTGGCATGGCCGGGATGGCAGCCTGGATTACCCGGCGTACAGGGCTGCGAGAGGATGCCAGCCTCTCCGCGATTTACCCGATTTCCCTGGCCAGCGGCGTGCTGATTCTGGGCATCGCCGCAAAGCGCCTGGACTTGCTGCACCTGCTGTTCGGCTCGGCATTGGCAGTCGATGGTCCGACCCTGACAGGCATGCTTTGGGTCTGTGGCGCGAGCCTCATGGTGATGCTGCTCATCTACCGCCCCTTGTTACTGGACACCCTCGACCCGCTCTTCCTGCAAACCGTCAGCCGCCTCGGCCCCTTGGCCCATGGCGTATTCCTGACCTTGGTGGTGCTGAATCTGGTGATCGGCTTCCAGGCTATCGGCGCCCTGATGGTGGTCGGTTTGATGATGCTGCCTGCCGCAGCGTCGCGTTTCTGGAGCCGCCGCCTGCCAACTTTGATGGCCATCGCTGCGCTGCTTGGCAGCCTCTCGGTATGGCTCGGTCTTTTGCTGTCGTTCCATTACTCGCTACCCAGCGGCCCCGCCATCGTGTTGGTGGCTGGCGCGCTGTATCTGCTGTCCGTGGTGTTGGGGCCGGTACACGGCTTGCTGCGCCGCCCGCCTTTGCTCACATCCCCATGAGGTGTTTCTCGATGCGTGTTTTACTCGTGCTGTTCGGATTGATGCTGTCGATGTCTCTAAACGCTGCTGAAAAACTTCAGGTGGTCACCAGTTTCAGCATCCTCGCCGACATCACTCAACAGGTCGGCGGTGAACACGTCGAGATCACCAACATGGTTGCAGCCGACACCGATGCCCATACCTATGAACCGACACCGAACGATGCCCAGGCACTGCTTCGGGCAAAACTGATCATCAAGAATGGCCTGGGATTCGAGCCATGGCTGGATCGGCTGGTGAGCAGTACCGGAACCCATGCCCCAGTCATCAGCGCCAGTCGCGGCGTCATCCCTCGTGACCTGGATGAAGGCGGAGAAACCGTCCCCGATCCTCATGCCTGGCACAACCTGGCAAACATCGAGCTGTACATCGGCAACATCACCAAGGCATTGATCGCCGCCGATCCGGCAAACAAAGACGACTACCAGCGCAACAGCCAGGCCTACCTCAAACAGATTTACCTGTTGCTCGCCGAGGCCAAGGCCAAACTCGGCTCGCTTGCACCCGGCAATCGCAGGATCGTGACGTCCCATGATGCCTTCGGTTATCTCGGCCAGGCCTACGGTATCGACTTCATGGCACCGCAGGGCCTGTCCACCGAGCGCGAACCTTCAGCGGCCGAAGTCGCCGCGTTGATCACTCAGATCCGCCGCGACAAGGCCAAAGCGGTGTTCATGGAAAACATCAAGGACGCGCGCTTGCTCAAACAGATCGCCGACGAAAGTGGCGCCCGCATCGGCGGCACCCTGTACTCCGATGCACTCGCGGCGAGTGGCCCGGCGAGTACGTTTATCGGGTTGTTCGAATACAACCTCAATACCCTCTACAACGCCTTGAGCAAGCCCTGACGGGTTGGCGGCGGAACGACCGGCAGGCCAGACACGACAAACGTCTAACATGACAAGAACCCGGATTTGCTTCTAAGGTTAAGCGAGTGATCGAAGCATCCGAGAACAAAAACCATGATCCAGATCACCCTGCCCGATGGTTCATTGCGTGAATACGATCAGCCGCTGTCCGTGCATGAGGTTGCCGCGAGCATTGGTCCCGGGCTGGCCAATGCCGCGGTAGCGGGTCGGGTGGATGGCGTGTTGGTCGACTGTGAATACATGATCAGAGCCAATGCCAGGGTCAGCATCGTGACTGCGCGTGAGCCGGACGGACTGGAGATACTGCGCCGCTCCTGTTCCCTGATGCTGGCGATGGCCGTCAGGCAACTCCATGCTCATGCGCAATGGCAGACGGGTTCGGCATTGGGTGACGGCTTCTATTGCGAGTTTTCCGTCGAGCGCCCTTTGATGGCAACGGACCTGCCGCAAATCGCAGCCCGCATGCAATCACTGGCAGCGACCAACCACTCCATCCGCCGCCTGACAGACGTCCCATCCTGCGGAGGTCCATCGCTTTATCGCCTAGGGAACAACGAGTACCTGACGACCGGGCCGCATGTCCCCACCACCAAAGTGCTTCAGGCATTTGCCCTCGATCACATCAGCGGGACTTTGCAACAACGCATCTACGGCACCTGCTGGTCAAGCCATCAGGAGCTGCAGCAGTGGCAGCGGCCGCCGCAGGTCATGGTCGTCTGCATGGATGATCGTCAGGCCGGCTACGCCCATAGCGTCACCGAGCATCTTCGTCGCGGTGGCGTGCGCGCCCTGGCAGATCTTCGCAACGAGAAAGTCCGCCACAAGATTCGTCATCACAGCCAGACGGTGCCCTACCTGCTGGTGGTTGGAGAACAGGAAAAGGCCGGCGGGTTTGTCAGTGTACGCAGTCGCAGCGGGGAGGATTTCGGCAGGATGAAAATCGAGGCGGTATGCAACTGGCTGGGGCAGCCGGAAGTTTAGGGTCCTGGGCAAGTACGATCGCCCCGCCGCCCGCTCCCACAGGAGCGAACGGAACGGCGACCAACCTGCCCGTTGGCTTTAAGCCCGCGGTTTTACAGTTCCGCAATCCTGACCCAGCCAAACGGCGCGCGTATCGAGGCTACCCTTTTGCTGAATGCCAGTGGCATTGAAGGTGCCGTTGACCTTGGTGGTGAACTCGCGGTCACTGAGGAACGTGGCAACACCCGCGCCCTGCGCTTTCGGACAACTGAAGCGGAACTTCCACTGGTTGCCGTTACGATCGGTGATTTCCTGACGGCAGCCGGATTGCGGATCCGTCAGCGGAATATTATCGGTCTTGACCTGCTCCGGAGTCAGGCAGGCGCGAATCCCCTTGCCCCCCATGGTGATGCCCTGCTTTTCCAGCTGCGCACGCTGCTCAGGGGTCATCTGGCTTTGCAACTGGCCAAGGATCAGTTGCAGATCCGGCATGTTCTGGTCATCGACCTTCATGTTGCTGGTGGTCAACTCCCACAAGCCCGGCTGAAGCATCTGCGCATGCGCGGCCACAGGAAGAGCCAAACCCAGCGAAATGGCCAAACCCAGCAAACGAACGTTCATTGTGTAACTCCTGATCAATGGTGGCCGTTAGACGTCAGCCACGGACTTCGGTTCATGGGCCAATTAAATAGCGACATTCTGCCCGGAACATGGTCTGTTAAGCACTGAATCTTCAGGAGCAAGGCTGCCCCATGGATTACTTCGGACCGCATGTTTTTGGTTATCTGATCGCACTGCTGCATTCGCTGGGCATGATCGCAGCGATCCACGCCGTACTGACCGTTCGAACCGCCCAAGGCTCGATTGCCTGGGCCCTGTCGTTGCTGTTCATTCCCTACCTGACCCTTATCCCGTATCTGGTATTCGGGCGCAGTACCTTCGACGGTTACATCAAGGCTCGGCGCCAGGCCAACGAAGAAATGCGCAAAGCCGTTTCCGAACTCAATTGGCGGCCCTGGGTAGAAGAAGCCCTCACGGCTCGCGCGTCCACTGCCTACGCGTCGCTCAGGGCAATGCCGAAATTGGGTCGCATGCCCTGCCTGGCGAATAATGACGTGCGACTCCTGGTCAACGGTCGGGCCACCTTCGATGCGATCTTCAACGCCATCCGCCAGGCCAGGGAGGCGGTGCTGATCCAGTTCTTCATCATCCATGACGATCGTCTCGGCCAACGCCTGCGTGATCTGCTGCTGGAGAAAGCCGCTGAAGGTGTGGCGGTTTACTTGCTCTACGATCGGATCGGCAGTCATTCCCTGCCCCACAGTTACGTACAGGCGTTACGTGATGGTGGCATCGAGGTCAAAGCCTTCGCCACCCGCAGTGGCTGGCTCAATCGCTTCCAGGTCAATTTTCGCAACCATCGCAAGATAGTGGTCGTCGACGGCATTCTCGGTTTCGTCGGCGGACACAACGTGGGTGACGAATACATGGGTGAGAAACCACCCCTGGCACCCTGGCGCGATACCCATGTTCAAGTACGCGGACCGGTGGTGGCCTGCATGCAGGAATCCTTCGCCGAGGACTGGTTCTGGGCAGCCCGTTCCCTGCCGCCGCTGATCCTGCCGGAGGTGTATCCGGATGACGGCGTGCTGTGCCAAATGCTTGCCAGCGGACCGGCAGACTCCTACGAAACCTGCTCACTGTTCTTCGTTGAGGCCATCCACGCCGCCACCGAACGCGTATGGATTACCAGCCCGTATTTCATCCCTGATGAAGCGGTATTCGCCGCATTGCGCCTGGCGGTCTTGCGAGGGGTCGATGTGCGGATTCTGCTGCCATCGCGGCCCGATCACCGAATCGTCTACGCAGCCTCGAGCCTGTACGCCTTCGAAGCCGTACGCGCAGGCGTGCGGGTGTTCCGCTACGAACCCGGTTTCCTGCATCAGAAAGTGGTATTGATCGACAACGAAATCAGCGCCATCGGCAGTGCCAACATGGACAACCGTTCGTTCCGGCTGAATTTTGAAGTGATGCTGCTGACCGTCGACAGCGCTTTTGCCGCCAAGGTTGAAAAGATGCTCACCGATGACTTCGCCCAGGCTCACGAAATCGCCAAGGAAGAAGGCCGGGAGACCCACCGCCTGCAACAGGTCGGCATGCGGATCGCCCGGCTCATTTCACCGATCCTTTAGCTGTAGATGTCGTCCCGGGTCCATGGCAGTTCATGGCTGCCATCGGGATGTGCCTTCACGGCAAGGATCTGGTGCAGGTTGATCCAGCCTCTGGCGAAGGCATAGGCGCAACCCGCCAGATACAAACGCCAGATGCGCAAGGCTTGATCCGGCACCAGTTTGGCGGCGGCCTCAAGGTTGTCTTCCAGGCGTTCGCTCCAGTGGTCCAAGGTGCGTGCGTAGTGCAGGCGCAGGCTCTCGACATCGACGATTTCCAGCCCGGCCTCGCTGATGTGGGCTGCAATCATGGAGAGGTGCGGCAGTTCGCCGTTGGGGAACACATACTTCTCGATGAATTCACCGGCACCGCGCCCCACTGGACGGCCATCGGTGTGTTTGGCGGTGATCCCGTGGTTCATCACCAGCCCCCCTTCCTTCACCGCGCCGAACAGGGTTTTGCAGTACTCGGCCAGGTTGGCGTGACCAACGTGCTCGAACATGCCGACACTGACCACCTTGTCGAAACGGCCATCCTGCGGCAGGTCGCGGTAGTCGAGCAACTGCAGTTCGACCATGTCTTCGAGACCTTCAGCCTTCACGCGTTCACGCGCCAGCTCCAGCTGTTCCTTACTGAGGGTAATGCCGAAAACCTTCGCACCGAACTCACGGGCAGCAAACCGCGCCAACCCGCCCCAACCGCAGCCGACATCGAGCAGGTACTCGCCCGGTTGCAAACGCAGCTTGCGACACAAATGGCGGAATTTGGCTTGCTGGGCTTGCTCGAGGGATTCGCTACCGGTCTCGAAATAGGCGCAGGAATAGGCCATATCGCTGTCGAGCCACAGCTGATAAAAAGCATTGGAAAGGTCGTAGTGGTACGAAATGGCCTCGGCGTCGGTAGCCTTGTCATGGGCGGTGCGGATTGGCAGGCCGCTATCATCTTCGACCAGCAACGCCTGGCTCAACTCATCACAGACGCGGATCACTTCGCTGATAGAGCCTTCAAGCTCCAGCTTGCCCTCGACAAACGCGGAACCAAGCGAGTCCAGGCTTGGATGCGTGAACTGGGTAACCATTTGCGGGTCCTTGACCACAATCGTGACGCTGGGCGTCGGCCCCAGATTGAATTCATGGCCATCCCAGAGTCTAAGGCGTAGCGGTAACTGCAGATTCTGTAAGGCCGGTGGAAGTTGCGCGAGCATGGATAATTCCCCTGGTTTCAGATTTCTGATGTGAGGGTAGACCATCCTTGAAAAATAGCAGGCTATCGAATTCATAACTGTTTTCTATGGTCCATGGGGGCTGCACCCCCCTCATGAACCCATAAAAAACTGCCGTGTCCTCATATCAGAGGACTACAACCGCTGCCTACAGTTCTAAAAATTTACCTGCCTCAGGCCTCATCCTTGAGTTTGAGCAAGGGCTCCTGAAACCGCAGCAGACGCCCGGCATTACCCAACACCAGCAACGTGCTGAGGTTATGCAGCAATGCGGCAATCATCGCCCCTGCCGCCCCGAGCCAGCCGAATGCGGCGAAAGCCACAATCGCCAGGGTCCAGCCCAGACCGATAATCACATTGGCCTGCAGGGTTTGCCGGCATTGGCGACTCAGGCGCACGCAGGTGCCGAGACGACGCAAATCGCTGCCGATCAAAACGATGTCTGCCGAAGCCAACGCAATGTCCGCTCCACCGGCGCCCATGGCCACGCCGACCACTCCGGCCTTGAGGGCCAGGGAATCGTTGATCCCGTCTCCGACCACCATAGGCCTGAAACCATTACCGATTTCTTTCAGCACCCGATTGAGCTTGTCTTCGGGCAACGCCTGGGCCTCGACATCGCTGATGCCGACATCCTGCGCAAGCGCATGGGCGACGCTTTGCCGGTCACCGGTGAGCAGCAGTTGTCGGCCCAGACCCAGGTCACGCAGTTCATTCAGGGCAAACCTGGCTTCAGGCTTCACGCTGTCGGCCAGCAGCAACCAGGCGAGAAACTCGCCATTGAGTGCAAGCCCCGCAATCGGGCCGTCATGTTCCGGAACGGCAGAGGTGGGGATCTCCAATTGCGCGAACAATTCGGGACGTCCGAGCGCAGCCTCACCCTGCCCGGTCATGGCCACCACGCCCAGTCCCTGACGTTCATGAATGTCAGTCAGTACCAGGAAATGCTCCTGCGTCACCAGTCCCGCCAGCGCCCGGCTGACCGGATGACTGCTGGCGGAACCGAGGCTGGCAGCGAGTTTCAGGACGTGGCTGCGATCCTCCAGCGGGCTTTCAACGGATTGCAGGCGCAGCGTGCCGAAGGTCAGGGTTCCGGTCTTGTCGACCACCAGTGAGGTCAGGTCCGCCAACTCTTCAAGAAACGCCGAGCTGCGAATCAGGATGCCGTGGCGGGCCGCGACAGCGACGCCGGCAATCGCCGTTGCCGGCGCCGACAACACCAGCGCACAGGGGCACGCCGCCACCAGGACCGCCAGCATGGCCTGAGCATCATTGGTGATGAACCAGGTGACTGCGGCCAGCAACAACACCAGGACCATGTAGCTGCCCGCATAACGTTCCAGCAATCGTGTAATCGGCGGCTTGGAACGTTCGGCGTTTTGCATCAGTGCGATGACTTTACCCAGGGTCGACTCGTGGCCGGTGCGGGTCACTTCGATGCGCAGCAGACCATCGAGGTTGATTGCCCCTCCGAACACCGACATGCCGACGCCCGCCTCCACCGGTACCGATTCACCCGTGATGGAGGCCGTGTCGAGACTCGCCTGACCGGACAACACCTGTCCGTCCGCAGGCACCCGGTCGCCGGCTCGCACTTCCACCCGATCACCCGCCTTGAGTGTGGCGTTGTCGACTTCGATGATCGAACCGTCAGCCTGAATCTTGCGCGCATGGCTGCGTGTCAGCTTGCCGAGGGCATGAATGGCTTCCTGCGAACCAATCACGCTGCGCTCTTCCAGTACATGGCCGAAGATCATGATGATCGGCAGCAAGGCCGCCGTCAGCAAATCACCGGTTGCCCACGCACCGAGCATCGCCAGGGCAATCAACTGATCGGTAATGCCGTGCAGGCTTGGATAGCGCAGGCTGTACCAGGCCGAGCGCATGACGGGCACAGCCACCAGCAGTGAGGCGAAACCCAACAGCATTTGACTGACGCCCGTCTGCTGCGGCGACAACCAGCGCCAGACCAATCCCAGCGCAAGCAAGCCGAGGGCGAGCATGGCCAGCGTCAATTGGCGGGCGGCGCTGCGTTGTTCGTCCGAGGACAACATGCTCGATGCGGCGGTGGTTTGCTCGGTCATTGTGCAGCTCCCTGAATGATCAGGCGTGAGTCGTCTTTTGGATTGACCGTTGTCACCGAACCGGCCTGCCCCAGAATTTTCGGCAGGCGTTCGCGGTAAATTCGCAGCAACATTTGTGGGTCGGTACCTTGCTGTTGCGCCTTCGCCAGACTCAGCACAGTAGCCGTATCGGCGGAAGCCTTGGCCAGGCGTTCACTCGCCTGGGCGTGAGCGACTTGCAGTGTGCGGTCGGCTTGTTCGTTGGCAGTCTGCGTCAGCTTTTCGGCTTCGGTACGCGCATTGGCCACAGCCTTGTCCGCTTGCTGACTGGCTGTCAGCACGGCATTGAAGGCATTCACCGCAGGGCTGGGCAAACTCGAT
Organism: Pseudomonas sp. NPDC089569; assembly: GCF_050280625.1. Taxonomy (NCBI): domain Bacteria; kingdom Pseudomonadati; phylum Pseudomonadota; class Gammaproteobacteria; order Pseudomonadales; family Pseudomonadaceae; genus Pseudomonas; species Pseudomonas sp. NPDC089569. The sequence continues at coordinate 21,916 of NZ_JBNNVQ010000019.1, read as the reverse complement.
TGCACATCCACTCGCGCCACTTCTATTCCGAGCCCCTGCCCGGTCGCAGTCAGTTCGGCCAATCGTTGATTGATTCCCTGCACCAGGTCACCGCGCAGGCGTTCGCGTCTTTCGGCCGCCTGGCTATCGGCACCGAGCAACTCCGGGCGCGCCACCAGAATCGTGTCCAGATCTCGCGCAGCAGTCAGCGCCACCGCGCTACGGGTCACCAAACGATCCAGGGCCGGCAGCACATGCTCGCCTTGCAGCACAAAGGCAAAAGGGTCGGTGACTTTGTAGAACACCCGCACATCGAGTTGCACCACGCCAGCATCTCCGGTGAGCAAATAACCAGACCCTGCCAACGCGTCACTGATGGGCGTGGCAAAACTGGCCACACGATCCGCTTGAATCGCCTCACTGCTGCGCAGCAGATTTTCCACTCGACGCTCGATCACCCGGTCCGCAGCCGGCAACACAATCACCTGCTCAAACGGTCGCGGCCAGGCCAACAGCAATCCGGCATTCTGGATGCGATCCAGCGCGCCAAAGTGCATCACCACCGCTCGATCCTGCGGGTCGATCTGCCGCACATTGGAAAATGCCCACGCCAAAGCGGCCAGCACTGTCACCGCGTACAGGGCGAAAAATGCCAGGCGCGCGGCCTGAATCCAGGGGCTGCTCAACTCATCTGTTCCACGTGGAACCAGGCTCATGGCTGCGATCCGGATTTGTTATCGACACTTGGCGGACCGTCCACCAGTACCCGGAACGGTGCTGCATCGGTACGCAAAATCAGTTTGGTGCCTGGCGTAACCACCGTGCCCAAGGTATCCAGAGAGCGCAGCAAGTTGTAAAGCTGCGGCGAACCGGCATACGCCCGACCGTAAATTTGCGCAGCTTCGACACGGGATTGCGCTTCGATATCAGCCGCTTTCACGGTGGCATCGGCTTGCACAATTCGAGCATCCCGCTCGGCCGCGGAGCGAATTTGTGCCGCCTCGCGCTTGCCGATTGCCGTGCGCTCGGTGGCGATGGTTTCGCGTTCGGCGCGCATCCGGTCCACCGTCGCGGTAAGCGTGACCGATGGCAAGGTCAAGCGCTCGATACCCACTTGAAGAACGCGTACGCCATAGGTGGTGAGCAACTGCTGCTCGATTTGTTGCCGAAGCTGCGCTTCGAAATCCGCGATACGTACCTGACTGGCGTCGGTGTTTACCAGGTTCGCCAAATCGAAGCTGCTGGCCGTGGTTTCCAGCGCCGAACCAACAAAGGTGCGAATCTGCCGAGCCGCTTCATCCGGCTGGTTCTGCACAGCACGCATAAAGCGCTTCACGTTGTCCGGATCACTTTGCACCTGCCACGCCACGTAAGCCTGGACAATGATACGCAGGCCATCTCGCGTCCCCACATCCTGCAAGCCACTGGATGTAGTGCGTAGCCGCAGATCGACGGGGATGGCTGCCTCGAACGGTGCCGGCCAACGCCAGCCAAGACCTGGCTCCAGCATGACCCGCGCGGGATTGCCGAAACGCGTGATGACGGTCGCCTCCCCCGAACGCACCTGGACCAGGCTTGCCGCTGCCGCCGCGAACGCCACCAACAACGCGGCCCATCCCATGCGCCGCCAGGGAAAAGGACCCGCCTCTTGCGGATCGCCATGGTGATGATGGTGGTGATGGCCGTGATGATGATGTCCGCCATGGCCGTGATCATGATCGTGATCGTGATCGTGGGTATGCAACTGGCTCACTTGGCAGCTCCTGGCTGAGCGGTTTGACGTGACGGCGCAGGGTCGGCCGGCAGCGTGAATGTACGAAGGTCAATGGTCGGTGCATTGCTGCTTGCGCCCAGACGATGATCGAGAACCAGCAACCTGGCATTGGCCAAGCCTTGTGAGAGCTGGCTGAGGTACTGCTCAAGCACAAAGGCCTGGCCGGCACTGGCAAAAGCCTTCCGTTCGGCGCTGAACTTGAGGTCGGCGGCTTGCGCGCCGGCATTGATTTCACGCGCGCTGGCAGTTGCCTGATCGCGAGAGACACTGGCCTGCAACTGCGCCTGGTTAGTGGCCTCGGCAGCCGCGCCACGTTCACGAGCGATCAAGGCTTGTGCGCCAATCTGTGCCGCTTGCACACCGTGATAAGCATTGGCTGCGCCTGCCGGTGGGTGAATCGCTTCGACCACCGTGGCAAGAATTTCCACGCCGCTATCGAGCTTCTCCAAATCCGCCTGTACGGCGTGGCCAATTTCCTGAGCGAGCCCTACCCGATCTTCGCCCAGCAAACCGTCGAGCGTTCGCGAGGCAAAGTCGTGAACCAGAATCCGGCTGGCGGTGCTGCGGATCAATGTCGGCACATCGGCGCTGTTATAGGTAGCCGCCAGGGCCGCCTGATCGCTCAAGCCGATGCGATAGACAAAGCGCACGTCCATATTGACGATCTGAAAGCTTTGCTTGTCGGCACGGCTGCTGGCAATGACCTGGGATTTGTCGTTCACATGGCTCGCGTCCCACAACCGGTTGGCCGTGATCGGTGCCGGACCTTCGGCAGCAGAGACCTGCGTCGGTGCCGGTGATTCGCCGACACTGGTGGCCAACTCATGCACCACGCCGTTTTCTACACTCAGTACGCGACCCAACGGCCAGGGCAGACCAGCATGCAAACCCGGACCGAACACTTCCACCGGTTTGCCGAAACGCTCGTAAATGCCACGCTCTTGCAGCGATATTTCGTGGATACCGGTCAGGCACCAACCGATGAGTGCGACCACTGTCAGCACCGGCAGGAACGCTCGACGCATATAGGTAAATGCCCAGATCTGCCGCAGGTCGATCCCGAAACGGTTGTGCAACTCATGCTGTAGCACCAGCAACGGCTGCGGCGGCCAGCGCAGCATGTCGGCGACAAAGCTGCGCGCCAACAAGGTCGGCTCGAGCTGTTCACGGCGAGGACTGAACAACGACAGCACCGCCCGCAACAACAACTCGATCGCCACCAGTCCCGGCAACAAGCCGATCAGCACGGCCAGCCGTACCGGCCAGACTGACGTTTCATTCGCGAACAAAAGGCACAGCGCACCGAGCACCAGACTGATGATCGCTACCCGTGCAAGCTGCGCCAGCGAGCCGGCCTCAGGCCATTGAGCGGTGTTTTCCTGGGCCAGTTGCCGCTCCAGTACCAGCAAACCGAACGCCAGCAACAGCGCCACGGTCGCACCGATGGTGGCTGACAACCCCGGCGCGGCGGCTGGCAATCCAAGGTTCCAGGCCTGTTCCACGCTCAATAGCACCAACAGCGCCCAGGCACCGAGCCAGAGCGTCGGCGCCCCCACTTGCCCGAGCAGGTGCAGCGAGCGCAGGCGTATGCGGTCCAGCAGCCGTTCATACCATCCCGACGGGGCCTCGCCTTCAGGGGCAGCAACCACCGGCACGACAGGATTCATTGCCCGTGTGCGCCAATGCACCACCCACCAGGCCGACTGCAATCCGGCGACCAGCACCAGCAACGCAGCGCTCTGGTTAAACAGCAACGCGGGCCAAACAGATTGCGCGGCAAACAGTCCGATAAAGAAACTCGCTACCAGCCCCATGGCCGCCAGCACAGCAAGGCCGACCGCGAACAGGCGCAGTCGCCGCCCCTGAAAAACCGCCTGCTGAAAGCGCGGTAGTTCGGCTACCCGCGCCCCCTCCACATCGAGATCGACTTGCATACCACCCCAGTGTTCAGCTGTGTTCACATCATATTTCGTTACGATATAACGAAAACAGTGAAATATTTGTACTCAATTGCATTATCTAAAAATGCGCAACCTGTCGCTTGCCTGAAGCCTTGACCGAAATGGGCCAAAACGCACATATTACGATCGTAATTTTTTAGAAGGCTAATTTTACCCGTCCCGATCCCTTTCAAATCCAGGAGTAAAGGCATGAGCATTTATGACGTCGTGATAATTGGCGGTGGCCCCGGCGGTTACAACGCTGCGATCCGTGCCGGTCAATTGGGTTTGAAAGTGGCTTGCGTGGAAGGACGCAGCACCTTGGGAGGCACTTGCCTGAATGTCGGCTGCATGCCGTCCAAGGCTTTACTGCATGCTTCGGAACTCTACGATGCGGCCGTGGGTGCCGAGTTCGCCAACCTGGGCATCGAGGTCAAGCCCACCCTCAATCTCGCCCAAATGATGAAACAGAAAGATGAAAGCGTGGCGGGGTTGACCAAGGGCGTCGAATTTCTCTTTCGCAAAAACAAAGTCGACTGGATCAAGGGTTGGGGTCATATCGACGGGCCCGGCAAAGTCACGGTGACCGACAGCACAGGCGGCAAGACTGAACTGGGCGCGAAGGACATCATTATCGCCACCGGCTCGGAACCCACTCCCCTGCCCGGCGTGGAGATTGATAACAAGCGCATCCTCGATTCCACCGGCGCACTGTCCCTGCCGCAAGTGCCCAGGCACCTGGTGGTCATCGGCGCCGGCGTGATCGGCCTGGAGCTGGGTTCGGTTTGGCGGCGATTGGGCGCGCAGGTGACCGTTGTCGAGTTCCTCGACCGGATCTGCCCCGGTGTGGATGTCGAAGCCGGCAAAGCCCTCCAGCGGTCGCTGGCCAAACAGGGCATCAGCTTCAAATTGAGTTCGAAAGTGACCAGCGCCCTACCGTCGGACACCGGCGTTCAACTCAGCGTCGAGCCGGCCGCGGGAGGCACCGCCGAACGGCTTGAGGCCGATTTCGTGCTGGTGGCCATTGGGCGCCGTCCTTATACACAAGGCCTTGGCCTTGAGAATGTTGGCCTTGCCACGGACAAGCGCGGCATGATCGCCAACAAGGGCCATCGCACCGAAGCCCCGGGGATCTGGGTGATCGGTGACGTAACCTCCGGGCCGATGCTCGCCCACAAGGCAGAAGATGAAGCCATGGCGTGTGTCGAACAGATTGTCGGCAAGGCCGGCGAGGTTAATTACGCGCTGATTCCCAGCGTGGTCTACACCAAACCCGAACTGGCCAGCGTCGGCAAAACGGAAGAACAGCTCAAGGAAGAAGGCCGGGCTTACAAGGTCGGTAAATTCCCTTTCACCGCCAACAGCCGGGCGAAGATCAATCACGAAACCGAGGGCTTCGCCAAGGTACTGGCCGATGAACGCACTGATGAAATCCTCGGCGTTCACCTTGTCGGCCCCAGTGTCAGCGAAATGATTGGCGAGTATTGCGTGGCCATGGAGTTCAGTGCGTCTGCCGAAGACATCGCCCTGACCTGCCACCCACACCCGACGCGCTCCGAGGCCTTGCGCCAGGCGGCGATGAACGTGGAGGGATTGGCGACTCAGATGTAAATCCAGTCATTGCAGCGCTAGAGCTACCGCTATCGCGAGCAGGCTCGCTCCCACATTTTGAATTGCGACGGATATAAAAATGGTGGAAGCGAGCCTGCTCGCGATGCAAACGACTCGGTCTTAGGCCGGCAGATGTTCCAGCGGCAAAGCCCCCGGCGCCTTCACCGTATGAATCGCAAAATTGCTGCGGATATCACTCACGCCCGGCAACTTCAGCAGACGGCCAGTGAGAAAGCGGTCATAGGCACGCAGGTCCGGTACCACCACTTGCAGCAGAAAATCCGATTCCCCCGACACCAGGAACGCAGAGATCACTTCAGGCAAAGCCGTCACTGCCAGGCGAAACGCATCGGCCTGTTCGTCATTGTGCCGCTCGACCTTAACCCCCACGAACACCGTCAGGCCGAGCCCGACTTCATCGCGATCCAGGTTGGCCTGATAGCCGCGAATCACACCGGCCTCCTCCAGCATTCGTACCCGGCGTAAACACGGCGATGCAGACAGGCCTATCTCATCAGCCAGTTGCACATTGCTCAGGCGACCGTCCCTTTGCAGTGCGGCCAGAATCTTGCGGTCGTAGGCATCGAGTTTCATGGTTTGGCAGATCCGGATGGTTTATCTGAATGAAAGCGGCAGATTATGCCAATCCGAGACGCATAAGAAGCCAACTACGCAACCACCTGCCCTGCCCTTGCGTCTTAGACTGTTTGCACCAAATCGATAACGAAACAGGTGCGACATGGCGAGTTTCTGGCTGTTCTTTCTGGCGCTGGCGGTGGTGTACCTGTTACCCGGCCCGGACATGATTTTGCTGTTGCAGACTGGCGCCCGCCAGGGAAAAGGGGCTGCACTGGCCACTGCAGCAGGCCTGGCCATCGCCCGTGGATGCCATGTTGCGCTGGCGGCACTGGGTCTGGCGGCATTGTTCAAGGCCGCGCCCTGGACCTTCGATGGGGTGCGCCTGGCGGGAGCCGCGTACCTGCTCTGGATTGGCATTCAGTGCCTGCGCACGAACATGCTGCCGAACATGAACGACGCCTGCGATGCAAACCCTCGCTACCGAGAGGCAATTCAGCGAGGTTTGCTGACCAATCTTCTCAACCCTAAAGCACTCTTGTTCTGTTCCGTCTTGCTGCCGCAGTTCATTTATCCACAGGCAGGACCGGTACTTGAGCAATTCGTCACCCTGGGCGTGGTGCTGGTTGTCGTCGGTTTGCTGTTCGACAGCACATACGCCCTGGCCGGTGCGGCGCTCGGTCGATGGTTGCAACGCAACCCTTCGGCCCAACGCCTGCAGCAATGGTTATTCGGCAGCCTGTTGATCGGTTTCGCCGTGCGGCTGACCTTCATCCAACAAGCCTGAACCAGCTTCCTGTGGGAACGAAAATGATCGCCTGTAGGAGCCAGGCTTGCCGGCGAAGAACGATGACGCGGTTCCAACAAGAACATCGCGGTGTCAGGTTCGCGGGCAAGCCTCGCTCCTACAGGGGGATCATCTTGTTTTGCGGCGACGAACGATCAACAACACCGCCGCTGCCACAGCCAATACACCGCCCGCCAGCAACGCTGCCTTGAACGGCCGCAACGCCGAACGGGCCGCATCGGTGGCCTGGGTCACATAGCGCTTGTCGGCATTCTCGAAATCGGGATACGGGCATTGGTGGCCGAAGTCCGCCGCCCACTCCACATACGGGCCTTCCTTGATGTAACGCTGATAGAGCGCACTTTGCTCTTCGAGGCTGCTATTCCACCCCGCCGCCTCACAGAGAACGGCGGCAAACGCCTGGCTGGTGTGCGGCAAATTATCGGCCGCGCGACTGGCCAGTGCCGTGGCGACAAACCGGTAGTGGTAACGCTGATCAGGTTGGGCGGCGCTGGCCTGCTGACGCGTCACTTCGTCCTCGGCCACCAGCGGCCCTACCTTCAACTCGGTGTTTTCAAGGCTGAAGCTGCCACCGAGTGCGGCGTAATCCGGGGCCATTTCATAGCCAAGAATATCCATGCCCCACTCGCGTGCGGTCCAGGCTGCCTTGTACAACGCCGAGGCACGTCGTGTCGGCCACCATGCCGAATCGGCAGCCAGACGCTGCTGACCATACAACCTGGCCTTGTGGCGCAAGCCGTCATTGTCGAAATAATCCGGGGCTTGTTCGTAGTGCCCTTCGCGCAACAAACGCCGCCCCAACAAGTTGCGCAATTTCGCCGCCACCGGCAATGGCACGTAGTTGTCACGATCCTGCTGGGTAAGTCCCGGCGGTGCCGGCACCTGTGTATCGACGTAATGCTTGAGCTCATCAAGGGTCAGCACGCGCTCGGCCACGGTCGCCGCGTCGAACCAATAGACGCCCTTGCTGCGATACAGCTGATCGAACGCTTGCAGATAGTCGCCACGCTGCAGGGCGAGAATCGCGCTTTCGCCTTCGACTCGACACTTGGGCTGCACGGTTTCAAAGGACCAGTCCTGTGCTCGCCGCTCGCCCCAGGTTTCATTCTGTGGAAACGCCTGGGCCGCCTTCGCATACGCGGCTGCCGCTGCATTTTTATCGCCCTCGCGCACCGCCAGTTTGGCCCGCAGCCACCAGGCCAATCCGCCATCGCCAGCGTGCTCCAGGAATGCCCTGGCGCTGGTGTAATCACCCTGTTGATAATTCACGGCCGCCAGGCGATCGGCATTTTCCAGACTGCCGCGCGTGCTGCTTTGCAGCAGTTTGATCAGCTTCTGTTGGCCGGGTGGTTGATCGCCGAATGACCAGCCCAATCGACTGATCAATGCAGCCGTCACCAGTTGCTGCACCGGTTTGACCTGAAGCAGTACGGCCAATTGATCTTCCGGCATGGCTGCAAGATCGTTCACCAACAGCTTCAAGGAGCTGTAGCCCACCGCCGAACCCTGAAGGTTTTGCGTGGCGTATAACTCGATGGCACTGCCCCAGTCACCTTCCGTGCGGGCGATGCGGGCCTCCTCACCGAGGCTGGCGACGCCCAGTTCCAGTGGATCGCTGAAGCCGTCGATGCTCAGTTTCCGCGCTTGTGCGAACGCGTTTCGCGCCTGCACCAAGGAGTCAGGGTCGGCGCCTGCTTCCGAGCTTTTGGCGAACAATGCCCGGCCGAGCGAATAAGCCGCCCATGTGCTGCGCAACGCTCTTTGATCCGCCGGCAGCGCGAGCACTTTCTGGAAATACTCCACTGCCAAACCGGAGTCGCCCGCAGCAAACGCTACGGCCCCGGCCAGATAAAGCTTGAGTTCGGCCGGCAGACTGGCGCCTTGCTCCTCCACCTGACGGGCATCCGTCAGCGTGCGCAATTGCTTCACCAGCGCCTGCTGCTCGATGCTCAAGCCGATTTGCTCGGCCTGGGTACGCTGCTCGGCATAATCAGGACCGTCCATGCTGTAGACGGTCGCACTGACATTCTTCAACCCGGCGACTGCGTGTCCCAGTCGACTGACTTCAAAGCTGAAACTGCCTTCCGGCAGCTCCGCCAACGACTGCGCGCGGTTGTCCAGCAGTCGCATGGGAAAGTCCGGCCCACACGCCCAGGTCGTCCCCAATGGCAGGCTGAGACTGAGGCACAACAAATGGCGCGGCCAGTTACGGGTAAACATTTGACTCTCCTTGATCAACTTTCATGCAGCGGGCCCAACCGATGGCGCGCTGCTGGCCGGCCGCTATGCGGCCTTCTTGCAAACGGGTGAATTCAAGCAGGTTCGGGCCTGGTTGCAATGCATAACCGGCCAGCGCATCGGCGCCCTCACAATCCTGCGCCGCCAATGTCAAACGCTCGGGCCAGGGGCTGTCGAGATTGCCTTGATTGACGATGCCGATGTCATAAAGCCCCTGGTGCGACGACAGTGTCAGCTCCAACCGACTGCCGAGGGCATCACCACGTGCCACCGCGCGCAAGGTGGTCAGGCTCCAGGCCCGACGATCATTGGCCAGTGGCAGGCGAAACCAGATAAGGCCAGCCAGATGTGCCGGAGGATCGGCACGCAATTGGGCGCCCAGTCTGCTCAATTGCCGGGGGTCGGCCAGCAGTTCCTGACGCTTGCCATCACGTTCGAGTTTGACTTCGCTTTCCACGATGGGCGCTGCGCCATCGCTCGGCAACAGCGCCACGCCATAGGCTGGCAGTGCCAGATAGAAGGGTTTCACTGTCACGCGGCTCCAGGCTTTGGCCCAGCGCCGGGCCTGATCCGGATCAAACAGGCCACGACGCGGATCACTCACCGCATGCACCTGCAACACGCTGCTATCGACTGTGGATAACAACGCCGGCAATTCACGACTATCGAGCCAGGCGGGTAAGGCCGTGATACTCAGCGGCAACGACGTCGGCAAAACCGCACGCAAATGCGCCAGCAACGCTCGATAGGCAATCAGTTGAGCGCTGCCTGCGTCGTGGTCGATTTCCACCCCAGCCAGTTTCAATCCTTGCGTCTGCCAGTCATCGATCACTTGCTGAACTTGCGTCGTGACCTCATCCCGATTCAACGACTTGAGCTGGCCATCGAGTCGAATCACCGCAATCAGTGGACGACCATCGCGTTTGAGCAGCAACGGATCGATGCGTGCCCGACTCCAGCCTGCCTGGGGAAAGGCCTGCAGTGCCAGCACTCGCAATGTCGAAAAGTCCTCACGACTGTCCCTGAGTGCAGCGTCATGAGCCGAAGTCCATTGCCGTTGCCAGACGTAGAGCTGTTGATCGAGCGGCGGTGCATCCCGCTGCTCGCAACCATTGAGCAGCGCCAGCACCGTCAGCAGCCCGATCAAGCGAGTGAGTAAAACCATGAAACGCCTGTCCCTGAAATGCGCAAAGGGCCTGTCACGGCCCTTTTTTGTATTGCGTCCTACCCTACCCAGCCGTCGCCCGACAGGCAATCACGAGCGGCAAGGATCCATCAAATATCCAGGACCAAAGGCTGCGGCCCTTGAGCAGGAACGGCACAACAAATCAGCACATGACCTTCATCCGGTACCTCTGCCGGTGGTAGAGGATAATTCACCTGACCACTGATCAGCCGCGTCTTGCAGGTGCCGCAGGAACCGCCACGACAACTGAATTCCGGGTGCAGGCCACGACTCTCCGCCAGTTCCAGCAGACTGCCGCCATCCGGCTGCCATCGCGCCTCCTTGGCCGAACGCTGGAACACTACAGGTACCGATGTCGTTGCTGCCGGTGGTTGCTCGATCACCACTGCGTCGAGGTCGGGCTGTCGACGCAATGTCGATGGACCGAAGGTTTCAGCGTGGATCCGTACGTCGCGAACGTCCAGGTCCCTCAGACCGTCATACAGAGCCTGGGTAAAACTGCCGGGGCCGCACACGACAAAATCCGGTTGGTCGTAGTCGTCGACTTCAAGCAGCTCGGTAATTCGGGCCATATCGATACGCCCGGTCAAATCAAAATCTTCACCCTCCCTCGCGTCCGGCTCCGGCTGACTGAGCAGGCGAACCACTCTCACCGCATCGCCAGCGCTGTCGAGCAAACGATCCAGTTCTGGACGGAATGGCTGGTCGGCCAGGCTTCGAGAGCTCTGAAGAAACCAGGTCGGGCGTATGTATCGGGTACGCAAGCCCTGATAGACCACTTCACGCAGCATCGACAGCAGCGGCGTAATGCCTACGCCGGCCGCCAGCAACACCAGTGGCCGACGCTCATTAGGCGCCACGGTGAAATGTCCCTGTGGTGCACGCGCCTCCAGCAGATCACCGATGCGCAGGTGTTCATGCAGATAGGAAGACACGCGCCCATCGCGCTTGACGCTGATACGGAAAAAATCATCCGATGGTGCACTCGACAGGCTGTAGGTACGGATATGCACCTCACCGTCGATATTGAATCGCAGGGGTAAATGCTGACCCGCGTGGAACACTGGCAACCCTGCTCCGTCGGCGGGCTCGAAATAAATCGAACGGATGTTGTGGGTTTCCGCTTCGATTTTCACTACACGCAGCGGCCGCCATTGATCGCCCAGCGCCTTGGCTTGCAGCCGAGCGGCAGCTTGTTCCCATGAACCTGTGAGCAGACTGGTGGGCGACATACCCTCAAAGCGCCAGCGCAAAGCCAATGCTGCGGGTCGACGAACTACATGTTCCACGTGGAACGTCCACAAACGTTCGGCACCTTGAAAGGCTTCAATCTGCGGACCTTCCAGCACGATTTCCGTACTGCCACTGAGTTGCAGCAGGTCGCCCGAATTGAAATCAATGAACAACAACCCGGCCCGAGGATTGAGCAGCAAATTACCGAGCGTATTGAAATGCAGGTTGCCGGCGAAGTCCGGGATCGTCAGGCGATTGCCTTCTACCTGTACAAAGCCTGGCATTCCGCCACGGTGTGAAACATCCACCGAACGCTCGCCCTCGTTGTCCACATAACTGGCGACGAAGAAGGTGTCAGCCTCGACAATCATCGCCCTGGCGGCGTCATCCAGCTCAGTGAAATGCTGGGCCGTACGCGTTGCCGGATCTGTCAGCGGTACCCTGTGAAATTGGCGCAGCTGAATGTACTGCGGGCAATTGCCGAAAGACTGTTGCACCGTGACCCCAAAACCAGCGGGCGAAACAGCACCGACGCGCCCATTCATGCGGTTGCGGCGCCGGGTGTGCAGCTCGATCCCGAGCAGACCGATGGCCGCACCGTCGCTCAATTGCGCCGGGTCGTCGGCTGCGGGCAGGCTGGTGAATTGCAACAAATCCGGTTCGGGCGAATAAGCGAAACCCGGCTCCCCTTCCAGCACGCTGGCCCACGGATGCCCATCGGCATCCACCGCGCCGTACAACATGAACGGCAGTTGTTGATAGAACGCGCGATGTTGTTCCGGCATGTGATCACGAATCACTCTGCGACCGAACACCTCCATTCGCTCTGCGACACCTACATGAGTCTGCAACTGTATTTCGCCGGCATGCCACGGTGAACGGTCCATAACAGCTCCTCCCCTGCACCCACGCAACAGTGTGAAGGGCCCGACCAGGTCGGGCCGAAAGCATCAGGCAGTTTTTTGCAGGCCGGCGACAGTGCGCGGCATACCGATAAACCCCGGCAAGGCTTCAACCCGTGCCAGCCAGGTTCGGATGTTGGCGTAGTCGTCCAGCGACACGTTGCCTTCCGGTGCATGGGCGATATAGCTGTAGGCCGCCACGTCGGCAATGGTCGGCTCGCTGCCGGCCAAATACGGTGTGTTGGCCAGTTCCTGATCAATCACCTTGAGCACGGTATGGGCGTAAGCGATCACTTCTTCTGCGTTGTAAGGTGCACCGAACACCGTGATCAGCCTTGCTCGTGCCGGACCAAAAGCGATGGGACCCGCAGCGGCGGACAACCAACGTTGTACTTTGGCTGCACCGACAGGGTCGGCGGGTAGCCAACGACCCTTGCCATATTTTTGAGCCAGATACACCAGGATTGCGTTGGAATCGGCCAACACCACACCCTGATCGTCCAACACCGGTACTTGGCCGAAAGCGTTGAGCGCCAGGAACTCTGGCTTCTTGTGTTCGCCTTTGGCCAGATCGACAAAAATCAGTTCGGTTGGCAATTGCAGCAAGGAGAGCATCAGCTCCACGCGGTGAGCGTGGCCAGAACGTGGAAAGTTGTAGAGCTTGATGGCTTGCATGGTCGACTCCGCGGTGAGAGGCGCCACCCGGGTTGGATCGGCACCAAAGGCAGCTATCTTCCGCCAGTCACCAAAACAACAGAATAACCAGCAAACGCAATCAATTATTTCAACCAGTGAAATAAACGATCAGCCCTGCAAATCCGGATGTTCCCTGAGCGCCTTCACCGCAAAATCGACAAAACTGCGAACCCGTGCCGCCGCCTTGCGCCCGCCCTGATAGACCACATGGACAGGCAGTGGTGGTACTTCGAAATCCTCCAGAAGAATTTCCAGTTCCCCGGCCGCGACCCTGCTTGCTACCTGATAAGACAACACCCGGGTATAGCCCAGGCCAAGCACCGCTGCGGTAATGGCAGCCTGGTTCGCCGTCACCACCAGTCGCGGTTCAGGCCGGACACTCAGCGGCTCGTGGCCTTCGACAAAGGGCCAGTTCCTGATTTGGCTGATCGAAGACGTCCCAATAATCGGTGCCAACGTCAGGTCTTGCGGATGCCTTGGTCGACCATGGGTTGCCAGAAACTGCGGCGACGCAACAATGACTCGCCGCACCTCCCCTACCCGAATTGCATGTTGATTGCTGTCAGGCAGTTCACCGATGCGTACCGCCACATCGATGCCCTCCTCGACCACGCTGACCACCCGGTCGACCAGCAGAGCATTGATGGAGACGTCCGGAAATTGCGTGAGAAAACTCACCATCAGCGGCGTGACAAACAACTCACCGAACAGGACCGGCGCCGTGATTGTCAGCTGCCCGCGGGGCTGGGCGTGACTGCCCGCAGCCGAATCCTCGGCTTCCTGCACTTCAGCGAGAATCCTGCGACAGTCTTCAAGATACCGCTGGCCCGCCTCACTCAGATGCACACTGCGTGTCGTACGCGTGAGCAACTGCGTACCAATGCGCTTCTCCAGCGCCGCCACCGCACGGGTGACGCTGGCCGCCGACAACCCCAAACGCCGCGCCGCTGCCGAAAAGCCCTGTTCCTGGGCGACGGCGGCAAAGACCTGCATTTCCTGGAAGCGGTCCATCGGCGTGTCCTCATTCAAATAAAAATCGCAGCGCGTGGGCTGCGATTTTAAAAGGTGGGTCGCGGAGATCATAGTTTGACACAGCCCCCCGAGAACTCTGGTGTGGCGGGAGCCTCCGTTCCGACGGTGCCGCAACATAGATTGACTGGTCCGTTGGCTGGCCTGGACACCCCTCTGCGTTGCAGCCTGGCCGGCGCGCATATTGAAATTAGCTGCGCCAATCGTCAGAAATAGCTGCGACGAAAATAAGCCAGGTCCGTGCAGAGGATTTTTCAGCAAATCCTCCAATTAGTCCCAACTATCGTCATAACTTCAGAATAAATAAGAATAAATGACTCGACCGAGTTTGCCTTCCACGCCATCTTCGTTGCGGTCAACGGCTTCCCCATAGGTCAGCTTGATCGAGGAACTCCTGGATAGCGTAAAACCGGCAGTCACCCCCAGTGACAAGGATCGTTGCGCATTGTCATCATTCTCGCCGTCCGTGTGGGTTTCGCCGCCACGCCAGAACAGCATGTCCGCCGACATCCAGAATGGGCTGGCGAAGTTGTGGGTGATGTGCGCCTCACCGCCGTACAACGGTGCTTGGGACTTGCGCCTGGCACCGTAGGGTGAATTATTGTCGCTGTAGAAAATCACAGCCGGGAGCAGTTCGAAGGTGGTTAGCGACGGGTCCAGCCAGGAGTTACCCAGCGCATAGGATATTGGGGCCCCCAACTGCCAGGCATAGCGATGAGTGCCCAAGTTGACGGCTTTGTTCGAATCGTACTCACCCGTGGGCAAGAATATTTTGCCGAGTATGCCTAGGGAAAAACCGGGGTGGTGTTTCACATACTCCTCGACAGACAATGCGGGCGACCCTATCAATCCGAACGCCACCCCCAGTTGTGCATCGCCAAGACCCGAGCTGGACGTGGAAAGCGATTGCCTTGGCAACTCCACCGTCGCTTCGACCTCGCCGAACGGCAGTACACCGAAAACAGCAGTGGCATGCCCTGCAAGATCCACGACTTGGGTGTACTGCAGCACACCGACATTGACATCGATTTCGCTACCGCGGATGGCCGATCCAGGCGCAGCCGACTGGTTACCGCGGGTGGCGATGCCGTGAACGGTCAGCATCTTCGTGCCGACAGGCGCCAATTGATAGGCGCGAGCGCCGTCGTCGGCGGCTTGTCCTTCAAATGACACGCCCAGCAGCAGAGATAGGAGAACGTAATGTTTATTCTGATACCGATACATTGAATGATCCGGTCGGGTGTTGTTCATCACTGGGCGGGGTGCGCTTCAGGAAACTTCCATTGCTCGCTGATGACCTCAGGACGGGGCCGATACATACGCACGGTGTAGTTCCAGCCAGCGGTGATGGGCAAGCAATTGGGCGTAGTGGCCTCGCATTTGCCGAATTGAATGGTGTAGGCACCCTTCGCATCGGGCTTGGCGGTCAGGTTGTTGAGCGAGTAGGTGCCCAGCGCATTTTTTTCGAAATAGCCGTTGCGGTCGTAGACGCTCAATGACCAGAAGCCGTCCACAGGTACATCCTTAACAGTCAGTGTGTAGGGCGTTCGACCATCGTTATGCTCCGGGAACACGCTGACATATTTGGCCGCGTAATCAGGATTGCCGCCCCAGCCGACAGCCGTGCCCATCAGATGCGCGATCGGGTTGACCTCAGCGCGAGCGCCGAACATCCGCGATCCACTGCCGAAGGAGGACAAAGTCTCCAGGGTTTGGCGGACCTTCGCCTGGGAAGCCGCATCCCAGGCAACGCTTTCGTATTGACCTTTGTTGGCCTGTTCCACGCCAATGGCGTCCTGAATGCGCTGAGCGGCCTTAACGTCTTCTGGTTGCCCTGCGTTCACCAGCGTGCGCACGACGATAAAGACATATCGCGTTCCGACTTTGTCTCGATCATAGGTATGGCGGCCGGGGGTGTACGTCACCTCGGTGGTGTAGTGGTCCTGGGAAATAACTTGCAGTGACATGAAGCGCTTTGCGGAGTCGGGCAAGGTGATGCTGACCGGCCCCGCGTCCAGATCGAAAACCCCTGAGGTGTACAGAGTGTCGCGGTTCATTCTCACCACAGTCTGGTTGTCGATAGCGGTCGGTTCGCGTTCATGTACCAGGGAACCGAACCCGCCTTTCTCGACGGTTTTTTTAAAGTACAGATCGGTTTCTGCGCGGATGAAGTTGAAAGCGTCGACTCGCACGGCAGGACTGTCGCCCGCCGATACAGCCAGTGAACACAAGCAGAGTGCGATGCAGGTGAGAGCGCGAGGGGAGGTAGCGATGCGCATGGATCTTTCCTTGAAAGCTTGGGGGATGTTCTTCAAGGATTGCGGTAGCCGCAATTCCTCGATTCAGAGCATCGGCGCTATCAGCGCCAGACACCCAATCCCAAACTGACAAAAAATTTACCGCCCGCTGGGTCGCATCAAACTCGGGGTCAAATCTTCGTTAGGCTCGCACTATCAAACAGAAGAGATCGCCTTTCTTGACCGGCAACCAATTGGAGCGCTTGTCCGTGCCCGGATCCTCGGACTGGGCATAAATATCCAGGCTGCCGTCACTGCCGTATTTCAAACCGGCCGTGCGGTCTCCGATGGAGAAGCGATTGATCTGATTGTCGATCACCATGTACTTGGCGTTATAAGCGTGTAGCGACCAGAAGGCTTCGGCGTCGGGCCTAATATTTTTCTGCAGCGCGATGGACTAAGTCTCGTCGCAGTCAATCAACGGAAACTGCTCACGGATATCCATGATGTCCTGATTGAACTCCATGAGTATCAAGAACATGTACTCACTATTAGACACCCAGTGATGGCCACGGGAGACTCTAATAGCAGGAATGATTCTAGACGTGCGCTTGGAAGGAACTGAGGCGGGTTGGCTGATTCGGAGTCATTGCTGGACCAGCCTCAGGGCGCAAAATCGATTTAGATCAACGTATCGGCTGCTGTTCAGCCTGTGTGAGCCTCGATTTACGCCCTGTGGAAGGTTGTCACCTACTTAATTTCGCTTGTTACCGGCCTGTTTATTGTTGTCATCTGCTTTTTTTGAAAACAATACCAAGGCCGGCTCAGCTGTGGATAACTTATTCCACCGTCACGGATTTCGCCAGGTTGCGCGGCTGGTCGACGTCGGTGCCCTTCAACACCGCTACGTAGTACGACAGCAGCTGCAGCGGGATGGTGTAGAGGATCGGCGAGAGGATGTCGTGGATATGCGGCATGTGCACAACGTGTGTGCCTTCACCGTTGGCCATTCCGGCTTTTTCGTCAGCGAACACGATCAGTTCGCCACCGCGGGCGCGCACCTCCTGCAGGTTGGACTTCAACTTCTCCAGCAGTTCGTTGTTGGGCGCTACGGTCACAACGGGCATGTGGTTATCCACAAGCGCCAGTGGGCCATGCTTCAACTCACCCGCCGGATAGGCTTCGGCGTGAATGTAGGAGATTTCCTTGAGCTTGAGCGCTCCTTCCATCGCCACCGGGAACTGTGCACCACGACCAAGGAACAGCGTGTGGTTCTTCTCGGCGAACAGCTCGGCGATTTTCTCGACCGTGGCGTCCATGGCGAGCGCCTCACCCAGGCGGGCCGGCAGGCGACGCAGTTCTTCCACCAGAGTCGCTTCAACGCCGTTGGCCAAGGTACCGCGAACCTGTCCCAGAGACAGCGTCAGCAACAGCAGCCCGACCAGTTGAGTGGTGAACGCCTTGGTCGATGCCACGCCAATTTCGCGACCGGCCTGAGTCAGCAGCGTCAGGTCGGACTCACGCACCAAAGAGCTGATTCCGACGTTGCAAATCGCCAGGCTGGCGAGGAAACCCAGCTCCTTGGCATTACGCAGGGCAGCCAGCGTGTCGGCCGTTTCGCCGGACTGGGAAATAGTGACAAACAGGGTATCGGGTTGCACCACGACCTTGCGGTAGCGAAACTCGCTGGCGACTTCGACCTGGCACGGGATACCCGCCAGTTCTTCGAGCCAGTAACGCGCAACCATGCCGGCGTGATAACTGGTGCCGCACGCAACGATCTGCACATTGCGCACTTTGGCAAACAGCTCGGCAGCTTGTGGACCAAAGGCCTGCACCAGTACCTGATTCTGACTCAAGCGGCCTTCCAGGGTGCGCTGCACCACCGACGGCTGTTCGTGAATTTCCTTGAGCATGAAATGGCGGAATTCGCCCTTTTCAGCCGCTTCGGCACCGTCGCGGTACTGCACGGATTCGCGCACGACAGCCTGGCCATTGATATCCCAGATTTGCACGCTGTCGCGGCGGATTTCAGCAATATCGCCTTCTTCCAGATACATGAAGCGGTCGGTCACCTGGCGCAGGGCCAATTGGTCGGAGGCCAGGAAATTTTCCCCCAGGCCCAGACCAATCACCAATGGACTGCCGCTACGGGCTGCTACCAGGCGATCCGGCTGCTGGGCACTGATCACTGCCAGGCCATAGGCACCGTGCAACTCTTTGACAGTCGCCTTCAATGCCACGGTCAGATCGCCCAGATCCTTGAGTTTGTGGTTCAGCAAATGAGCGATGACTTCAGTGTCGGTATCCGACGTGAAGACGTAACCCAAGGATTTGAGTTGTTCGCGCAGGGCCTCGTGGTTCTCGATGATGCCGTTGTGCACCACCGCCAGATCACCGGAAAAATGTGGGTGCGCGTTGCGCTCGCACGGCGCGCCATGGGTGGCCCAACGGGTGTGGGCAATGCCCAGACGACCGGACAGTGCTTCTTCGACCAGCGCCTGCGCAAGCTCACTGACCTTACCTGGGCGGCGCACCCGCTCCAGTTTTTTGTCGTTGGTGTAGACCGCCACACCCGCACTGTCATACCCACGGTATTCCAGGCGCTTCAAGCCTTCGACCAGAATGGCGGTAATGTTACGTTCTGCGACCGCGCCAACAATTCCACACATGTCATTTCTCCTGACTGACAGCCGCGCAAATCAAAGTGATGCCGCGGGCCTGAATCTGATCCCGTGCCTCTGTCGGCAGGCGATCATCGGTAATAAGGGTATGGACGCTACTCCAGGGCAGCTCCAGGTTGGGAATCTTGCGACCGATCTTGTCGGCCTCCACCATCACCACGACTTCGCGGGCGACTTGCGCCATGACCCGGCTTAGCCCCAATAGCTCGTTGAAGGTGGTCGTGCCGCGAACAAGATCGATGCCATCGGCACCGATGAACAACTGATCGAAGTCGTAGGAGCGTAGTACCTGCTCAGCGACCTGACCCTGAAAGGACTCGGAATGCGGGTCCCAGGTTCCGCCGGTCATCAACAGCACCGGCTCGTGTTCCAGTTCGCTCAAGGCATTGGCGACATGCAGGGAGTTGGTCATGACAACCAATCCCGGCAGCTGCCCAAGCTCAGGAATCATGGCTGCAGTGGTACTGCCGCTGTCGATGATGATCCGTGCGTGTTCGCGAATCCGGGTTACCGCGGCACGGGCAATGGCCTGTTTGTATCTGGAAACAGGCTGACCGAGATCCGCCACCAGTTCCTGCGGCATGGTGATTGCGCCGCCATAACGACGCAGCAACAGGCCGTTGCTTTCAAGCGCAGCCAAATCCTTGCGAATCGTAACTTCGGAAGTTTCAAAGCGTTTAGCCAACTCATCCACACTCACCTCCCCCTGTTCAGTGAGCAGGGCAAGAATGTTGTGGCGACGTTGTGGCGTGTTGCGCTTCGACATAGACGATAAAGTTTCGTTTCGAAAGATAACGGAAGCAATCAAAACCTATCAGCGAAACTTCGTCAAGCGCATTGCGATAAAACGATCTGTGGATAAAAGCATCGCGGGCAAGCCCGCTCACACTGGAAGTCGAATACTCCCGTCGGAGCGGGCTTGCCCGCGAATACACTGGATCAGGCTGTGAATAACTTTAGCCAATCCTTGAGTGTGGATAACTCAACTCTTCTTGATCTTCTCCGGCCGCTTCCAGCCATCGATGTTCTTCTGGCGCGCACGCCCTACTGCCAACTGGGATTTATCCACAGTGGAGGTAATGGTCGAACCCGCCGCGGTGGTTGCACCATCGTGGATATCCACAGGCGCCACCAATGAGTTGTTCGAGCCGATGAACACATCTTCACCCAGTACGGTTTTCCACTTGTTGGCGCCGTCGTAGTTGCAGGTGATGGTGCCGGCGCCGATGTTGGTGCGTGCTCCGACTTCGGCGTCGCCCAGATAGGTCAGGTGACCAGCCTTGGCGCCTTCGCCCAGATGTGCGTTTTTCAACTCGACGAAGTTACCCACATGAGCCCGCGCTTCCAGCACCGAGCCTGGGCGCAAACGCGCAAATGGACCGGCATCGCTGCCTTCACCCAAAATGGCGCCTTCGATATGGCTGTTCGCCTTGACCACCACACCTTTACGCAGCGTGCTGTCTTTGATCACGCAGTTCGGGCCGATGACCACGTCATCTTCGATAACGACCTTGCCTTCAAGGATCACGTTGATATCGATCGTGACATCGCGACCCACTATCACTTCACCGCGCACATCGAAACGCGACGGGTCACGCAGCGTCACTCCTTGGGCCATCAAACGGCGACCAGCGCGCAGCTGGTAATGACGCTCAAGCTCCGAAAGCTGCTTGCGATCGTTGGCGCCCTGCACTTCCATCGCGTCGTGGGGTTGCTCGGTGGCCACCTCAAGACCATCGCTCACCGCCATGGCGATGACATCGGTCAGGTAGTACTCGCCCTGGGCGTTGTTGTTGGACAGACGGCTCATCCATTCGCCAAGACGAGCGAAAGGCAACGCCAGAATACCGGTGTTGCCTTCAGTGATCTCGCGTTCGACTTCATTGGCATCTTTCTGCTCGACGATGGCTTTAACCTTGCCGTCAACGTCACGAACAATTCGGCCATAACCTGTCGGGTCCGCCAGCTCGACGGTCAACAGTCCCAACTGCTGCTCGCCTGCGTGCTTGAGCAAGCGCTGGAGGGTTTCGACCTCAATCAGCGGCACGTCACCATAAAGCACCAGCACGGTATCGGACTTGATGAACGGCACTGCTTGAGCAACGGCATGACCGGTACCCAATTGCTTGTCTTGCAGGACGAAATTCAGATCATCAGCAGCCAGCCGTTCACGCACGATGTCGGCACCATGTCCGATCACCACGTGAATGCGCTGTGGATCAAGTTGACGGGCGCTGTGGATAACATGGCCGAGCATCGAATTACCTGCAATCGGGTGCAGGACTTTCGGCAAGGCCGAACGCATGCGCGTACCTTGACCAGCAGCGAGAATAACAATTTCAAGAGACATGACTGGCTACCAATCCTGGGTGGTCAGCGACTGCGACCAAATGATGAATATCGGAAAAAGAAAAAAGGGTAGCCGAGGCTACCCTTTTTTATCAATCGCACAACAAGCTTCGCCTTAGTGGCCGAACTTCTTGCGGATCTGCTGGACGGTGCGCAGCTGAGCTGCGGCTTCGGCCAGACGTGCGGACGCAGCTCCGTAATCAAAGTCTGCGCCTTTGTCGTGCAGCGCCCTCTCGGCAGCCTTGAGAGCTTCCTGA
Source organism: Pseudomonas sp. NPDC089569 (assembly GCF_050280625.1). Taxonomy (NCBI): domain Bacteria; kingdom Pseudomonadati; phylum Pseudomonadota; class Gammaproteobacteria; order Pseudomonadales; family Pseudomonadaceae; genus Pseudomonas; species Pseudomonas sp. NPDC089569. The sequence continues at coordinate 417 of NZ_JBNNVQ010000019.1, read as the reverse complement.
GCGGAGGCTTCGTCCAGGTCGGCAGCGCGTTGCACGGTGTCGGCAAGAACCTTGACCATGTTCGGCTGAACCTCGAGGAAACCACCGGAGATGTAATACACCTCCTCTTCCCCGCCCTGCTTCACCAGGCGGATCGGACCTGGCTTCAGATTAGTGATCAGCGGCGCGTGACCCAGGGCGATACCAAGATCACCCAGTGCACCGTGCGCAATCACCATCTCGACCAGACCGGAAAAGATTTCTCCTTCCGCGCTGACGATATCGCAATGGACTGTCATAGCCATCTGATTGCCTCAACCTAAATGAGCGCCCGTTTCCGGGCGCCGGGATTACAGTTTCTTGGCTTTCTCGATCGCTTCTTCGATGCTGCCGACCATGTAGAACGCTTGTTCTGGCAGGTGGTCGTAGTCACCGTTG
>NZ_JBNNVQ010000018.1:0-78537 GCF_050280625.1 Pseudomonas sp. NPDC089569 | reverse complement strand
TGCGGCAAGTTTGCCGCGGATATCAGCTTCCTTGACTGTCTGCTCCGTAACGTCAAGCGCATATTTCACCACTTTGATTGCGCGCCCGGATTCGTGCAGAACCGGGTCACATATCCACGACATTCCCCGGAAAAGCCCCTCGGCAACTGTACCGGTACAGTGTAGAGCGCCGATTGTCAGCCTGGGAAGCTGGCGCCGGGGGGCAAAACTTGGGGGTGTCGCTTTTTTGAAAGAAAAAGTCAGAATTGCGGCGTGGTTTTGACGGGGCTAGAGCCAGCTTCCGTGCATTCCTTGGCATTCCTGCGCTTTTCATTCGGTGACGCAAACTGCATCCGGGTTTTTATGCCAGACCACCGACGTTATCATTGCGTCGATTTCTTTTCCGGAACAAACCCATGATTGAAGAACCTAGCACCCTCTATGCCAAGCTGCTTGGTGAAACCGCATCAATTACCTGGAAGGAGTTGGAGCCGTTCTTTGCCAAGGGTGCCCTATTGTGGGTCGAGCAGAGCCTGGATTTGATCGCTGCGGCCGAGGCCATGGCCCAGGATGAAGGGCACAAAGTGGCGGCCTGGCTGGCCGAGGACAAGCTTGCCAAGCTGTCTGCGACGCAGGCCCTGGACCTTGTCGAGCGCAATCCCGAGATGTGGGCGGTCGTGGTCAAACCCTGGATTCTGGTCCAGGAAAGAGCATCCGCCTGACAGGTTGCACCTAAATGGTGCTGGTGATTGGCAAGGGAAAGTGTGTAGCCGAGTAGCGTGATGGCAGGTTGCCGTAGAGAAAGGCCACAGCCTCACGGTGACGTAAACGTAACGGGAACAGTTAAGCGAGCAGCCTGATGGCTGCTTAATTGTTTCTGGATGTTTAGATGTGTGGCAAGTGATGCCCCAATCGCGAGCAGGCTCGCTCCCACAGCGATCGCATTCTCAATGAGAGAACACAATCAAATGTGGGAGCGAGCCTGCTCGCGATGGCATCAGCCGCCGTAGGCTGTCTTGCCCGTATGGTTATTCAGCGAAATGACCTTGGTCTTGCCAATGCGGTGACGGTAGATCTCGCGCAGGTATTTGATCGCTTTCTTCACGCAATCCCGGGACAGGCGGATGTCGTTGATCGAGACGAATTTTTCCTTGTCGTTGATCAGTTCACGGTATTTCTTTTCATACATCGGCTTGATCGCGTACCAGTTGGTATCGAGGATCTTCGCCGGGTTCTCGAATTCATTGAGCAAATCGTCGATTCGCTCTTCGTCGAATTCCTCGTTGATGATGAAGTCCAGCATCGAATTGTCGAGGGTTTCGTCGAAGCGGTACGGGCTGCGTGCGAAGCAACGCTTGATGAACGCCACGATCAGCGTCAGGAAGTCGTCCGACAGGCACGGGCTCTTGGCGATCAGGGTGGTCAGCGACAGGTTGGCCGAGGCGCCGATCACCAGCGCATAGCGTTTGAGTGTGGTATTGGGGAACAGGTTGTTGAGATGGGTCTTCAACCGGTTCAGGTCCATGTAGGACAGTTTGTAGTCCTTGGGCAGGGAAACGATCGACACCACCGACGAACAGTTCTTGAAGAAATGCAGGTCGTGCAGCGCGGCGGCGTCGTACCCCGAATTCTTGTATTGCTCCAGCGATGCGCGATAGCGCTTGGACTCGATAGGCAGCAGGCTGATGCCTTCGATGGCCTGGGTGACCTTGTTGAAGTGCGGCAGGTCGATGGAGCGGAAGAACAGGTCATCGATGTTCAGGCGTTGCTGTTCTTTCTCGAACACCTTGAACTTGTCGCTGGTAGGTGCCGGGGTTTCCGGAACCACGGACTCGGCGTAGGCAATCGCCACCGGGCCGGCCAGACTCATGAACAGGTCGTTGGCGTCCAGGCGAATGGTTTCGCCAATGTCGATGCCGGCGCGACGGAAATAGTTCTGGTCGTAGTCGGTGGTAACGGCCTGCGCGGTCAGAATGTTGAAGATCTGCTGCGAGATGTACTGGTTGGCGTGCTTCTCCATTGCATTGACATCAATGTTCTGGATGTTGCCGTCATCGCTCTCTTCGGCATAACGCATGATGTCGTTGGAGATCAGCATCATCGCGTTCCATGGGCGAATGCGCCCCATGACACTGGCTTCGCTGCTGTCTTCATTGGCGAAGTTGTAGGAGAAATCCCATTCTTCCGACAGGTATTTGCACAACAGGCGGCCGGCGTTGATGTGCAGTGCCTCGGACATTTCACTGCGGTGGTCGGAAATGTTCGGCAGCACGCAGATGCCGCTGGTGAAAATCGGCTCGAACACGAACGAGTGACCGCTCTTGCCGTCATGCTCATCCATCGGCTTGGTGTCGAACGTCTTGTTCATGTACGAATGCTGTTGGGCCAGGCCGAACTCCGACGCCATCCCCGAACCGGTACCGCCGCCGGCACTGAAGATCGAGAAATACAGGCGAGACTGGTTGGCCTTGATACCGCAGCTATCGATCAGATAGGAGTGAATCATCTTCCAGTCAGGGCTGGAGAAACGCTGGGTGTCCTTGTTCAGGATGATCTTGGCCAGGTATTGGCCCAGGATCGGAGCGTTACCGGCGCCACCGGCATGGACTTCCGAAAGATCCATGATTTTCATTTTGCTGTAATCGCGCAGGAAGCCGCTTTTCTCGTTCTTGCGCGAGAAGCGGATGCGTCCGGCGATGTCTTTGTCCAGGTCGCCGAGCATTACCAGCGGCTCCACCAGGAATACCGGTTTGGTGGCCTTGTTGGGGATCAGGCGCAGATTGGTGCGGATCCACTGTGCCGGGCTGTAACCTTTCTCGGCGAAGCGCTTGTCTGCCGACGAGCGGTCTTCGTTATTGAATTCATTGAGATAGAACTTGCGGGCGTTGTACACAAGCTCCGCAACGTCCAGTGCGATGTTCGACCCGCAACGCCCCAGACCGATCAGGCAGACCGACGGGAATTCCTGGGAACTGTGCTGTTCATTGTCGCCTTCCAGGTGTGGCGGGCGCGGGAACACCATGTCGCGCAGGCCGTCGAGGTTATCGAGGATGCGGTCGGTATTGGTTTCGGTGAAGTACAGGTATTGCTGGGTAGGTGACGGGCGTGAAGGGAGCAATGGCTTCGTCGAGACGGGGCTGTTCGCCGCAGGGCTCAAGGTCAGGTCGGGTATCGCAGTGGCCGGGTTGTTTTTGGAAGTCATCGTACGCCATCTACCTGGGCTGGTTGGTCGGGCGGCAATCTGTTGTCGCCCCTTCACGGAATGAGTAATCGCGTCTTTTTGTGCGCGTAATTGACCCGAATTTCAGAGCCTTGGCCTGAGGGTCGTTGGGGAATCCTTTCCTGATTCATGATTAATCGGCCAATATTCAGCGATCTTTAATCAACGAGAGTCAAAATGATGTCGCACCCTTCATTGGGCTTTGCCGGAATCGGTCTGATGGGCTTGCCGATGTGTCGGCGCTTGCTGGCGGCGGGTTACCGGTTGGCGGTTTGGAATCGTAACCCGGACAAGTGCGCACCGTTGGTCGAGGCTGGCGCCCGCCAGGTCGCCAGCCCCGCCGAGTTGTGCCAGCACGCCGATGTGGTGATGTTGTGCCTGGCCGACACGTCAGTGGTGCGTCGGGTGGTGTTTGGCGAGGGCGGAATTGCCGAAGGGGCGAAAAGTGGCCAGTTGCTGGTGGATTTCTCCAGCCTGGAACCTACGGCGACGCGGGAAATGGCGGCAGAGCTTGTCGGCGGAACCGGCATGGGCTGGCTCGATGCGCCGGTGTCCGGGGGCGTGGTCGGCGCCGAGGCGGGGAGTCTGGCGATCATGGTCGGTGGCGAGGCGTCCGATCTTGAACGTGTAAGGCCTGTGTTGCTCAGTCTCGGCCAGCGCGTGACGCACATGGGCGCTGTCGGGGCCGGGCAAGTGACCAAGGCCTGCAACCAGATGATCGTGGCTTGCAACGCCCTGGTCATTGCCGAAGTGGTGGCGCTGGCGGAGCGTTCCGGCGTGGATGCGAGCCTGATCGCCGAAGCATTGGCCGGCGGTTTCGCCGATTCCAGACCGTTGCAGATCCTCGGCCCGCAAATGGCCGAGAGCCGGTTCGAACCGGTGAAATGGCACGTGCGGACCTTGCTCAAGGACCTGGACACGGCGGTGAAGTTTTCCCGCGAACAGGGTTCGGCCACGCCGATCAGTGGCCTGGCGGCCCAACTGATGCGCCTGCATGGCGGGCAGGGATTCCTGGAAAAAGACCCTTCTACATTAGTGCAGATGTACCGTGCAGCCGATTCAACGAAGTAACCGTGTAAGCGTGCTTGCGCTGGTTGATCTCATTCAACACGGGACGTAGTTCAACCAGCGGCACCGGGCGGCTGAGCAGGTAACCCTGGACGAAGTCGCAGCCATGGCACTCCAGGAACTGGTACTGCTCGAAGGTTTCAACGCCTTCGGTGACCACCTCCAGATGCAGGGTGTGGGCCATGGCGATAATTGCCTGGACGATTTCCATGTCCTGGGTGGACTTGGGAATGTCCAGGATGAACGACCGGTCGATTTTCAGCGTGTTGAGCGGCAAGCGCTTGAGGTAGGCCAGGGAGGAGTAACCGGTGCCGAAGTCATCGATCGACAGCGAAACGCCCAGGGCGCGAATCTGACGCAGCAACACCAGTGTGTCGGCGATGTTGCCCATCAGGGCATTTTCGGTGACCTCCAGTTCCAGCCGTTGCGGCGCAACCCCGACGCTACGCAAGGCCTGTTCGATCTGCCCGGCCAGTTCTTCACGCACCAGGCTGAGGGGCGAGCAGTTCACGGCGATCTTCAGTTCTTCGCAACCCTGTCGCGACAACTCGCCAAGGTCTTCACAGGCCTTGCGCAATACCCAGTTGTCCAGTTCGGTGATCAGCCCGTTGGCTTCGGCCAGGGGAATGAAACGGTCCGGTGCAAGCAGCCCGTGAACCGGATGTTGCCAGCGAATCAAGGCTTCAAGTTTGCTGACCTGCCCGGTTTTCAGGTCATAGATCGGCTGGTAATAGAGCATCAGGCCGAGGTCTTCTCGCAGCGCGTGACGCAGTTCTTCCTCCAGTTGAAGCTCCAGCGTGGCGCGCGCCTTGAGATTGGCACTGAAAAAATTCAGTCCGTTACGGCCACAGCCCTTGGACTGATACAGCGCCAGGTCGGCATTTTTCAGCAGTTCTTCGCACGTCTTGCCATCTTCGGGAAACAGGCTGATGCCGATGCTGGTGGTCATGACCATGCGCCGCCCGGCCAGCTCGATGGGTTCCTTCATCTTTTGCATGATGCGCTGGGCCATATGTCGCGCTTCCTCGCGTTCATGCAGATCGATGAGCATGCAGAATTCATCGCCACCGAAGCGCGCCACCACATCCTTATGGCTGCGTACCGAACCTTTGATGTGGCCTGCCAGTACCTTGAGCAATTCGTCACCGGCGTCGTGACCGAGGCTGTCGTTGATGCGCTTGAAGTGGTCGATGTCCAGAAACAGCACGGCGAGCATGCCGCCGTCGTGAGCCTTTTCGCTGAGTTTTTCGGCGAAGAGCTGATTGAAGCCCCGGCGATTGATCAGGTTGGTCAAGGGGTCGTAGTGCGCCACCTGCTGCAGGGACATACGCGCCTGATCCAGTTGGCTGAGCAGGGAGTTGACCCGTTGCAGGTCATGCTCCTTGTGTTGCAGTTTCTTGTCCGCCAATGCCGCGCTGATGCAGCTGCCGATGATCAGCAGTGTCATGACCGCCACCGTCAGCCCCAGTTGCAAGTGATTGTTCTCTGCGGGTTGCGCCAGCAGGCTGCCGGACGGCAGCACCAGGTTGAAGGCGGCCATGGCGGTGAAATGCATGCTGACGATGCCAGTGCCAAGAATCAGGCTGGCGCAGTACTTGAGCAGTTGATGGAGCAGGCCGGCGCCGTTGCGCAGGTAACTGGCCAGCAGCAGTGCCGCCAGGCTGGCGCCAATTGCGATGGCAACGGAGAGCGCGAACAGCGTCGGTTGATAGTAGGCCACCGCCGGTGAGCGCAACGCGGACATGCCCACGTAATGCATGCTGGCAATGCCCAGGCCGATCCAGATTGAAGCCTTCAGGCATTGCCGGAATTTCAAGACAGGATGACTGAGTGTATGCATCGCCAGCCATGAAGCGAGCAGGGCGATCATCAGGGAGGCCAGGGTTACGGGCAGTTGATAATGCACATTGATCGGTGCCTGGAACGCCAGCATGCCGATGAAGTGCATGGCCCAGATGCCACCCGCCAGGCATCCGGCACCGACCCAGCGCCAGAGCCGCCGGGACGCGGCATTTTCCGCATGGGCGACGCGCTCGGCCATGTCCAGTGTGGCAAAGCTCCCTGCACAGGCGACCAGAAAAGCCAGAAGCACCAGAAATGGGTCATGTATGCAGTTGAGTATGACCTGGCCGCTTTCTGGCTGCTCGGTAATGAAATGCAGACCAAGCCACTCCATAGGCATGCCCCATCTTAGTCAGGCCAGCGCAATGAACGCTGGCGAATGCACTGAAGTATAGAGGCCGCTGGAGGAGCGCAATGGGTGCTGGCACATTAGTGCCAAACATTTTGAAATTAGTTTGATAGCGATTGGTGCTAAATCTTATGCGCTTTGTTTCTCGGGCATTTCCGATGTCGGTAGCAAGGCTGGCAAGCCAAACGCGGCGCGGGCTTTGTCGCAATCGGTATTGGCCTCTCCATTGCTCCAGGAAGCGTCGAACTCCCGGCAGGGCGTCGAACGTTGCTCGTAGATCGAGCACTGCACCTTTTGACCCACTTCACCTTCCAGGCTGATGCATCGCGCGGGTTTGCAGCCGGTGCCGATCATCGCTACGCGGCTGGGGCTGATCTGCTCGACGAGTTCGTCAGGTACCGTTCCTCCGGACGAGGTGCATTCACCCCAGAAGAAAGACACGCGAAAGTAGGAACAGCAGGCACCGCAATTCAGGCACGGACTGGCTTCGGACATGGGCGATTACTTAAGGATGAGGGTCAGGGCATGGGGGAGGAGAAGGCGGCTATTCTAGGCTTCGCTATCGGCTTGGGAAGGGGGGACGAAGGTTATTTTTGCGCAGTCGGACGAACTGCCAGGGCCCTGTGTTGCGAACATTCCCACAGGGTACATGCCATGGACTGATATCAAGCTTGCGAATAGTGACAGACAGCGTTGACAGGCCTGTCTAGATTGCAGATTCCGGGGACAGTGACGCCCCTAAAAACAATAAAAGAGACGGACCCATGCAGAACTCGACCCAAGCGGCGAATGCCTGGCGCATTCTGTTCCTCCTGTTCCTGGCCAACCTGTTCAACTTCTTCGACCGTACGATTCCCGCGATCATCATCGAGCCGATCCGCATGGAATGGCATCTCAGCGATTTCCAATTGGGCATCATCGGCACTGCTTTTACCCTTGTCTATGCGATCGCCGGTCTCCCCCTGGGGCGGATGGCCGATACCGGCTCTCGCAGCAAATTGATGGGTTGGGGCCTGGCGGCGTGGAGCGGGCTGACCGCAATCAACGGCATGGTGGGCAGTTTCTGGAGTTTCCTGCTGGTGCGCATGGGGGTCGGCATTGGTGAGGCCAGTTATGCTCCAGCCGCCAATTCACTGATCGGCGACCTGTTTCCGGCTCACCGCCGGGCCCGGGCCATGGGGATTTTCATGCTCGGGCTGCCGTTGGGGCTGTTGCTGGCGTTCTTCACCATCGGTGCGATGGTCAAGGCGTTCGACAGCTGGCGTGCGCCGTTTTTCATCGCTGCCGTGCCCGGGCTGATTCTGGCGGCCTTCATGTTCTTCATCAGGGAGCCTGAGCGGGGCGCAGCGGAGAGCGTACAAATTTCCCGCGAGCGGGTGGAGCGACCGATCCGCCGTGTCCTGGCTGTGCCGACTTTTCTGTGGCTGGTGCTGGCCGGGCTGTGCTTCAACTTCGCCACCTATGCCTGCAACTCGTTCCTGGTGCCGATGCTGCAGCGGTATTTCCAGATGCCGTTGCAGGATGCGGCAGTGGCGACCGGAATCATCGTCGGTATTACCGGGCTGATCGGTTTGACATTGGGTGGTTGGGTCGCGGACAAGATTCATCAGCGCGTGGCCAACGGGCGCCTGCTGTTTGCCGCATTCAGCCTGGTCATTTCCACCTTGTGCACTGCGTGGGCGCTGCATTCGGGGCGGATCGACATCGGCGTGTTCGTGGCCGTGTTCAGTGTCGGTTGGCTGTTTGCCTATAACTTCTACACCTGCGTGTACACCGCGATCCAGGATGTCGTCGAACCGCGCTTGCGGGCGACGGCCATGGCGCTGTTTTTTGCCGGGCTCTATCTGCTCGGTGGTGGTCTGGGGCCGGTGGTGGTGGGCGCCTTGTCCGACCACTTTGCGCATTCGGCGATGCTCGCCGCGGGTGCCGACCAGATGACTGAAGCCTTCAAGGCGGTTGGCCTGCATGACGCGATGTACCTGATCCCGGTGGCGCTGTTTTTCACCATGGTGTTTCTGGTACTGGCTTCACGGTGTTTCGTGCGCGATGCCCGGCGGATGAAGGAAGGGTTGGCGCCGGTTGAACCTGAGGTTGCTGCGGCGACGGCATGAGGGCATCGCGAGCAGGCACGCTCCCACATCTTCGTCGGTGTTCACAAACTTTGTGGGAGCGAGCCTGCTCGCGATAAGACCTCCTTCTACTCCCGGGAAATCAACAACAAAAAAGAAGGCCCGCATCAATGCGGGCCTTCTTTTTGTCCGGTAGAGCAGGGCGCTTAGCCTGCCACCAGTACCCGGATGGCTTCCAGTCGCAACGCAGCCTTCTCGAACATGGCCAGGCCTTGATCGCGTTGCTTGCGCAAGGCGACCAGTTCGCTGTCGCGTACGGTTGGGTTGACCGCTTGCAACGCGGTCAGGCGTGCCAGTTCTTCATCAATATCGGCCGCCAGGCGATGTTTGGCCTGTGCCACACGTTCGGCGTGACGCGGGTAGACCTTGTCCTCGCCGGCGTTGATCCGTGGCGTCAGTTGATCGCGCTGGGCCTGGATGAACTTGTTGGCGCTGGCGCGCGGTACGCTTTCCAGTTGGTCGTTCAAGGTTTCGAATGCCACCCGGGCCGACAGGTCGTTGCCGTTGGCATCCAGCAGGCAGCGCAGCGCGGCGGGTGGCAGGTAGCGGCCCAGTTGCAGCGAACGCGGGGCAACCACTTCGCTGACGTAGAGCAGTTCCAGCAGCACGGTGCCGGGTTTGAGCGCTTTGTTCTTGATCAGCGCCACGGCGGTGTTGCCCATGGAACCGGACAGCACCAGGTCCATGCCGCCTTGCACCATCGGGTGTTCCCAGGTGATGAATTGCATGTCTTCGCGCGACAGCGCCTGATTGCGATCGTAGGTGATGGTCACACCTTCGTCGTCGCCGAGCGGGAAGCTGGCGTCGAGCATTTTCTCGCTGGGCTTGAGGATCAGGGCGTTTTCCGAATGGTCTTCGCTGTCGATGCCGAAAGCATCGAACAGGGTTTCCATGTAGATCGGCAACGCGAACTGGTCGTCCTGTTCGTGAATGGCTTCAACCAGCGCTTCACCCTCGCCGGCACCACCGGAGTTGAGTTCGAGCAAGCGGTCGCGGCCGGTGTGCAGCTCGGCTTCCAGGCGCTCACGTTCGGCGCGGGCCTCGTCGATCAGCGTTTGCCATTCACCGTCGTCGGCTTCTTCGAGCAGTGGCAGCAGGCGAGGGCCGAACTGGTGCTGCAGGGCGTTACCGGTCGGGCAGGTGTTGAGGAACGCGTTCAGCGCCTCGTTGTACCACTGGAACAGACGCTCCTGGGGGCTGGTTTCCAGGTACGGTACGTGCAACTCGATGGTGTGCTTCTGGCCGATGCGGTCCAGGCGACCGATACGCTGCTCCAGCAGGTCCGGGTGCGACGGCAGGTCGAACAGGACCAGGTGATGGGAGAACTGGAAGTTACGGCCTTCACTGCCGATTTCCGAGCAGATCAGCACTTGCGCGCCAAACTCTTCGTCGGCGAAGTAGGCGGCGGCGCGGTCACGTTCCAGGATGCTCATGCCCTCGTGGAACACCGTGGCCGGAATGCCGGAGCGCACGCGCAGTGCGTCCTCCAGGTCCATCGCGGTTTCGGCGTGGGCGCAGATCACCAGTACTTTGGTGCGCTTGAGCATTTTCAACTGGTCGATCAGCCACTCGACGCGCGGGTCGAATTTCCACCAGCGATCTTCTTCGCTGGCATCCGGCTGAGCCTGGAAACTGACTTCCGGGTACAGCTCGGCGTGATCACCCAGTGGCAACTCCAGGTACTCGTCCGGGCATGGCAGCGGGTAGGGGTGCAGTTTGCGCTCCGGGAACCCTTGTACTGCGGCGCGGGTATTACGGAACAGCACGCGGCCGGTGCCATGGCGGTCGAGCAGTTCGCGAACCAGTCGCGCGCTGGCCTCGGTGTCGCCATCGTTGACGGCAGCCAGCAAGGCTTCGCCTTCGTTGCCGAGGAAACCGTGGATAGTCTTGTGTGCTTCTGGCGACAGACGACCCTTGTCCAGCAACTCCTGAACGGCCTGGGCGACCGGGCGATAGTGTTCGCTCTCGGCACGGAAGGCGTGCAGGTCGTGGAAACGATTGGGATCGAGCAGGCGCAAACGGGCGAAGTGGCTGTCCTGACCCAGTTGCTCAGGGGTGGCGGTCAACAGCAACACGCCTGGAATGGTTTCGGCGAGTTGTTCGACCAGCGAATATTCGGGGCTGACCTGGTCTTCGTGCCACACCAGATGGTGCGCTTCGTCGACCACGAGCAAGTCCCAGCCTGCCGCGAACAACGCGTCCTGAGCCTTTTCGTCGTCCACCAGCCATTCCAGCGCAACCAGCGCCAGTTGGGTGTCTTCGAACGGGTTGGAGGCATCGCTTTCGATGAAGCGTTCTTCGTCGAACAGCGCGACTTGCAGGTTGAAACGCCGGCGCATTTCCACCAGCCACTGATGTTGAAGGTTCTCGGGAACCAGGATCAGTACGCGATTGGCGCGACCCGAAAGCAGCTGGCGATGGATCACCAGGCCGGCTTCGATGGTTTTGCCCAGGCCCACTTCGTCCGCCAGCAAAACCCGTGGCGCGATACGGTCGGCGACCTCGCGAGCGATGTGCAACTGGTGGGCGATCGGTTGCGCACGCACGCCCCCCAGGCCCCACAGCGAGGACTGCAGCTGGCGGCTGGTGTGTTCCAGGGTGTGATAGCGCAGGGAGAACCAGGCCAGCGGGTCGATCTGCCCGGCGAACAGGCGATCGCTGGCCAGGCGGAACTGGATGAAGTTCGACAGTTGGGTTTCCGGCAGGGTGACCGCTTCGTTCTGGGCGTTGAGGCCGTGGTAGACCAGAAGACCATTGACGTCTTCGACTTCGCGTACGGTCAGTTTCCAGCCGTCGAAGTGAGTGATGGTGTCACCCGGGGAGAACCTCACGCGCGTGAGGGGGGCATTTCGTAGCGCGTACTGGCGAGTGTCGCCAGTGGCCGGGTAGAGCACGGTCAACAAGCGGCCGTCCTGTGCCAGAACGGTGCCCAAACCCAGCTCGGCTTCGCTGTCACTGATCCAGCGTTGTCCCGGTTGATACTGCTGCGCCATGCTGCCTGACTCCCACCTTGAAAAAAGCGGGCTATCTTAACGGAATCAGGTCTCCAGACCAATGGATTACCTGTGCAGGAACTACCGTAGATTCGGGCCGCGCTCGGACGATTTCTGATCTGCAAGACTTGAAAGGATGCTAGTCCGCGATAGCGCCCGGCGTGCCAATTGGTTCACAGTTTGCGACCGATGGCTCAAGTCGCCATTCGCGCAGCCGACAGCCTGCAGACAGGAGACCGATAACTATGCTGCCACCGATGCTTCCCTTGAGTGCCGTGCCCATCACGTCCCAGCACGACCCGGTTCGCCCGCGCCCCGACATCGCGCCTGTGGTGCCGGCGCAGGAAAGCTCAAGCGACAGCACCATCGATCTGAAAAATCGCGATCCCGAAGAAACGGCGTTGCTGTTGCGCGAGGAACAGCGCAAGCGGCGGGAGCGCGAACAGCGTCGGCGCGAGGCGGATGAGGATCCGCAAGCGCATCTGGCGATTCCTGGTGACGAACTCAATGCCGACAATACGGTGCCGGTGGCGCCTTTGATCGACGGCCAGCCTCGTCAGGGGTTGTGGGTCGATATCGAGATTTGAGCGCGTGGCTGGTCAGCGCCGCCGCCAGACCGCATTATTGGAGCAATCCTGTCGCACGATACGGCAGCTGAACTTCCTTTCAAGCGATGCCTGAACACCATGAACCCAGATGACAAACTGATCGACCTCAACGCCGAACGTGCCAAGCGTGTCCATGAACTCAACGACAAGCGCCTCAATGAAGTACGCCAGGCGTTCGAGCAGGCGATGCCGTTGGGAAAAGCCAAGAAAAAGTCCAAGAACAAACCGAAAAAGCGTTGAACCCTCCCTGCATCGATTGATGCAAATCAGTATGCCCACTCCTTGCGTCGGTTCCCCAAACCGGTCTGCGCCGACATTGATCCCGGTCAATATTCCCTCCTGCCTGATTGGTTAACTTAACCCCATCGCAACAAGGCAACTGCAGGAGACGCGTCATGTTTTTCGATAACGTGGTGTTCGCCGGAGTGCTGACTGTCAGCCTCATGTTTGTTTTCTTCGCAGGGTTCGGACTTTTTATCTGGAAGGATTCGCATAAGCGGAAAAAGCCGTAGGTTTTTCTGGATGTAATGAGCACGCAAGGCATTTTGGGCAACTTCGGTTGCCCTTTTTTTGTCTGAAAAAAACGTGTGGAAATACTCCAATCCCCTGTAGGAGCGAGCATGCTCGCGATGGTCGTCAACGATAACGCTGGCAGCCTGACGCCCAGCGGTGTCTGGACTTCCATTGCGAGCGTGCTCGCTCCTACAGTAGTGATTTGTGCGTTGCGAATATCCTGACAATAAAAAAGGCGCGGTCCTTGCGGAGCGCGCCTTTTTTCATGCTGCTTGTATCAGTTGCCCAATGCCTTCGATGCCAGCCAGAACAGGCCGGCCGACAGGGCGACCGTGGCTGGCAGGGTCAGCACCCAGGCCAGAAGGATGGTCCTGACGGTACCACCTTGCAGGCCGCTCTTGTTGGCGACCATGGTCCCGGCCACGCCGGAAGACAGGACATGGGTAGTGGAGACCGGCAGGCTGAAGACGTTGGCCAGGCCGATCATGCACGCTGCGGTGATCTGCGCCGACATGCCCTGGGCATAGGTCATGCCTTGCTTGCCGATCTTCTCGCCAATGGTCAGCACCACGCGTTTCCAGCCAATCATGGTGCCGAGGCCGAGGGCCAGGGCGACCGCCAGGATTACCCAGAACGGAGCGTATTCAGTGGTGGTGGTCAGGTCCTTGCGCAGCTTGTCCAGGTCAGCTTTCTCGCGGGCCCCCAACCCTGGCAGCTTGGCGACTTTCTTCGCTGTGTCGTCCAGGCACAGCAGGTAGCGACGCACTTCGATACGGCTTTCCGACGGCAGCGAGTGGTAGTCGGCTACACCCTTGAGGGTGTCCAGCAGGGCATTGATGGTCGGTTCCGTCTGCTGCGGATTGCAACGGAATTTCTCCGGCAGATCCCCTTCAACGCTTTTGCCCAACGCCAGGAACTCGCCAAGGGAGTCGGCATTGCGCTTGTAGAACTGGCTCAAGTGCAGGGTGGCGTCACGGGTACGTTCGATCTGGTAGGTCGTGCTGCTCAGGTCAAGAACGAACTGTGCCGGCACGATACCGATCAGCACCAGCATGATCAGGCCGATACCTTTCTGGCCATCGTTGGAACCGTGCACGAAGCTCACGGCCATGGCGGAGATCACCAGTACCAGGCGGTTCCAGAATGGAGGGTGTTTCTTGTCGTCGATCTTGCGGCGATCTTCCGGCGTCTTGTGCATCTTCGACAGCGGACGCCACCATTTAAGGCCGATCAGCACCAGTGCGGCGACCAGGAAGCCAGCCATCGGCGAGAAGACCAGGGAGGCGGCGATATCGATCGCTTTCTGCCAGTTCACCCCATCGGCCAACGGAATATCGTTGATCAGGGCGTTGGCCAGGCCGACGCCGAGGATCGAACCGATCAGCGTGTGGGAGCTGGAGGCAGGGATACCGAAGTACCAGGTGCCCAGGTTCCAGGTGATGGCTGCGGCGAGCAGCGAGAACACCATCGCCAGGCCATGGCCGGTATTCACGTTGATCAGCAGCTCCACCGGCAGCAGGTGGACGATGGCATACGCCACGCCTACGCCGCCCAGCAATACGCCGAGGAAATTGAACACACCGGAAAAGAACACCGCCAGGTGAGGTGGCATCGCTTTGGTGTAGATAACAGTGGCTACCGCGTTAGCGGTGTCATGAAATCCATTGATGAACTCGAAGGCGAGAACAAAAGCCAGGGCGAGCAAGAGGCTCACAAGCACCCAAGCATCCAGTCCGCTGAATAAATCGATCATGAAGGTTTTCTGACCCGGTCATAAGGGGGCGCGATTATGCCAGAAAAGACTGTCAATCGATGCACTAGCTGCTCATCGGTAACATTCTTCAATGAAATTTTTTGCGATCGGGGGGCAACCCTATGTGAATTTTTGATGCCCGCAAGTCATTGAATTTCTTCGCAAACGCTGATGGCGCAAGGGTTTCGCCCGCATTGGGGCAGGTCGAATCGCTTGTATGAAATTTCTGAAAGGGTGGTCATATATGAGCCTTTTACCCTGTCGGATCGGCAGGGTGGCTGCTGCCCGCTTGTAGCGGGCACAAAAGGCAACATCAAAACATCCCGCTTTTAACGGGTGAAAACACAGCCCTCTGAAAAAGAATCAACCCGAGGCCGTCATGGCTCTTCGGATTTGAGTTCTTTTTCCATTTTTTCCAGTTCCTGCTTGAAAACCTGGTCCTGAACGGTGGCGCGTTTACGCCAGGGCTTGCGTTCCGGTTCGGGCTGGGCGGCGTAGGTGGTGACTTCCCCGCCGTAAACTTCCTTGTAACGTTGTTCCTGGCGCTCAAGTTCCGCGCGCAGTTCGTCTTTCGTCACAGTATTACCTGATTGAGTAGAGATAAGTTCTGGTGTAACGCACTGCGTTCAATGTATCGATCACACTCGACGAATGGGCTGGGCCCATGTCGGTATCGCTTTTGACGGCTAGGCGATCAGTACGTCCATGTTGCAGGCGGCCACGGCACCAGAGATAAATTGCTGACGTAGCATCAGATTCCTGTTCCGGCGAGCACGTAGGCGATGCAAATGCAGTCAGCGTCGGAGGCCAGCCGGAGGCAGCGGCAATTGAACATCGCGCTGCCGGGTAGCAAGTGCGGCGAAAGAACAACCGCCTGGCTACTGATTTGTATTATAGCGAGCGAATCACAGAACACTATCGTCGAAGAGTTAAAAGTGAATGTTGCCGCACCATTGTTTTGTAGACCGAAACTTTACCGTCAACTAGCGTGTCGAGCGATATATCACCGGGCGGCGATGTCTTTCTGGCGCCATTAAGCCGAACAACTTGGAACAACTACACGGGCTCTGTAAGTCTGCCTTGCGCACGGCGCGATAACACAAGAGGAGTATGGCCCGGACGGTCAGCCGGCCCTGGGTTATGGTGTCGATTGCGATTATCGGTCAATGGTTCGATAATCGCCCGATCTTGATAGGGAAGGCTTGTTTTGCCGGGCCCATGCTGCTTGTAATGACTGATCCGTGTAGGAAAGGGACCTTGTATGAACGATCAATTGCGCAATTCTTTCGCTTCAGTGGCACCGCCAATCGTCGCGTCGCCTGCCAAGCGGATCCAGGCCATGACCGGCGACCCGGATTTCATGACGTCGCTCGCGCGAGGGTTGGCTGTCGTACAGGCGTTCCAGGAGCGCAAGCGGCACCTGACCATCGCCCAGATCAGTCACCGCACTGAAATTCCCCGCGCCGCTGTCAGACGTTGCCTGCACACCCTGATAAAACTCGGCTACGCCACCACCGACGGCCGGACTTATTCCTTGCTGCCCAAAGTGCTGACCCTGGGGCATGCCTATGTGTCGTCGACACCGCTTGCGGTTTCAGCCCAACCTTATCTGGACCGCATGAGCGAGCAGCTTCACGAAGCCTGCAACATGGCCACGCTGGAAGGTGACGACATCCTTTACATTGCCCGGTCGGCCACCACCCAGCGTCTGATCTCGGTCGACCTTTCAGTGGGCGGACGCTTGCCGGCCTACTGCACATCGATGGGCAGGATTCTGCTGGCGGCACTGGATGACACCTCCCTGGGCGAATACCTCGATCACGCCGATCTGCAGGCCAAGACCAGCCGCACGATTCATACCCCGCAAGCCTTGCTCGAATGTCTTCAGGAAGTGCGGCAGCAGGGGTGGTGCATCGTCGACCAGGAGCTGGAGCAGGGCTTGCGTTCGATTGCGGTTCCGGTCTACGACGCTTCCGGTCAAGTGGTCGCGGCTCTCAACGTCAGCACCCATGCCGGGCGGGTCAGCCGCAGCGAACTCGAGCAACGCTTTCTCCCCGGTCTGTTGAACGCCAGCCGGGATCTCAGCGCCCAGCTGTTTGCCTAAGCTGTTCGATAAACGCACACAGTCGCGTTTGACGAATTGACGCTCTTTCCCCTGGCTCATTAATGTCGCGGCAGCGTCATCCGGCGCTGTCGATATCGATCCGGCGCCGGACGATGACTCCAATAATAATGAGAAGAGGCCCCCCATGAGCGTGTTCACGACCTGTCGCTTTTCCCACTGGCTAAATGGCCGGCCCCGGATCGTCTGATCCGCACATCTTCTGTCTCGTGACAACGCCAGCGCGGCGCTGGCCTCTGTTCGACTGTGTTCCTTGCGTGGAATAAAAATAATGAACCAGCCTCAGTCTGCTGTAGGAAGCTGCCTTGACGTGCAGTCTTTCATCAACGCTCAACCCATTTCGCGTTACCAGTGGCGCGTGGTGATCCTGTGTTTTCTGATCGTCTTCCTCGATGGCCTGGACACCGCGGCCATGGGGTTCATCGCGCCGGCCCTGTCCCAGGACTGGGGCATTGACCGCGCCAGCCTTGGCCCGGTGATGAGTGCGGCGTTGATCGGCATGGTCTTCGGCGCGCTGGGCTCAGGCCCACTGGCCGACCGCTTCGGGCGCAAAGTCGTACTGGTGGGGGCGGTGTTGTTGTTCGGCGCATTCAGCCTGGCTTCGGCTTATAGCACCAACGTCGATCAATTGCTGGTCCTGCGCTTCCTGACCGGTCTGGGGCTGGGAGCCGGGATGCCCAACGCGACGACGCTGTTGTCGGAGTACACCCCGGAGCGCAAGAAATCCCTGTTGGTGACCAGCATGTTCTGCGGTTTCAACCTGGGCATGGCCGGTGGCGGGTTCATCTCCGCCAAACTGATTCCAGCCTTCGGCTGGCACAGCCTGCTGCTGATCGGCGGGATTTTGCCGTTGATGCTTGCGGTCGTGTTGCTGCTCTGGTTGCCGGAATCGGCCCGTTACCTTGTGGTCCGTAACCGCGGCACCGACAAAGTGCGCAAGACCCTGGCGCCTATCGAGCCCACAGTCGTGGCCCAAGCCACAAGCTTCAGCGTGCCGGAGCAGAAAACGGTGAAGGCACGCAACGTGTTTGCGGTGGTTTTCTCCGGCACTTATAGCATCGGCACGCTATTGCTCTGGCTGACCTACTTCATGGGCCTGGTGATTGTGTACCTGCTGACCAGTTGGCTACCGACGCTGATGCGTGACAGTGGCGCGAGCATGGAGCAGGCGGCCTTCATTGGTGCGCTGTTTCAGTTGGGCGGCGTTTTGAGCGCTGTGGGCGTGGGTTGGGCGATGGACCGGTTCAATCCGCACAAAGTCATCGGCACGTTCTACCTGCTGGCCGGGGTGTTTGCCTACGCGGTCGGGCAGAGCCTGGGCAGTATCACGCTGCTGGCGACGCTGGTTCTGGTGGCCGGGATGTGTGTCAACGGCGCGCAATCGGCGATGCCGTCGCTGGCCGCGCGCTTTTATCCGACCCAGGGTCGCGCCACGGGCGTATCGTGGATGCTCGGGATTGGCCGCTTCGGCGCGATCCTCGGAGCGTGGATGGGCGCCACGTTGCTCGGCCTGGGCTGGAATTTCGAACAGGTACTGACGGCGCTGGTGATTCCGGCGGCGCTGGCAACTGCGGCGGTGCTGATCAAGGGCGTGGTCAGCCATGCGGATGCGACCTAGGGTCTGATTCCGGTGATCGTTCCCACGCTCCGCGTGGGAATGCCTCAATGGACGCTCTGCGTCCGCTTTTGGGACGCGGAGCGTCCCGGGCTGCATTCCCACGCGGAGCATGGGAACGATCAGTTATCTGCAGTCGATGGCCTCTTCGCGGGCAAGCCTCGCTCCTACCGGATGCGCGTTGTCCGCGATATCGCGCACGCCACTCAACCCGTAGGAGCGAGGCTTGCCCGCGAAGCTTTTCAAGATTGATAGTCAGGCAACAATGTGTTCGATAAACGAACACTCAGTCGATTATCGGATTGTTCGGCGTATTTCACAGGCTTAATCTTCAGTCATTCCGGCGCTGCGCATCGGCGCCTTTTTCGACCACTGTCGGTTAATAAAATGGGAGCCTGCCCCAATGGCTGAGATTCTTTCGCTGCATGACGCAGTGAAGCAATTCGTGAACGACGGCGATACGGTCGCGCTCGAAGGCTTCACTCACCTGATCCCCACGGCGGCGGGTCACGAAATCATTCGTCAGGGCAAGAAAGACCTGACCCTGGTGCGGATGACCCCTGACCTGATCTACGACCAGTTGATCGGTGCCGGTTGCGCACGCAAGCTGATCTTCTCCTGGGGCGGTAACCCGGGCGTCGGCTCCCTGCACCGTCTGCGCGATGCGGTCGAGAAGCAGTGGCCCCATGCGCTGGAAATCGAAGAGCACAGCCACGCCGACCTGGCCAACGCCTACGTCGCCGGCGCTTCCGGCCTGCCGTTCGCGGTGCTGCGCGCCTACGCCGGTTCCGACCTGCCGAAGGTCAACCCGCTGATCAAGTCCGTCACTTGCCCATTCACCGGTGAAGTGCTGGCGGCGGTCCCTTCGGTACGTCCGGACGTCACCGTGATTCACGCCCAGAAAGCCGACCGCAAGGGCAACGTGCTGCTGTGGGGCATTCTCGGCGTGCAGAAAGAAGCCGCACTGGCGGCCAAGCGTTGCATTGTTACCGTGGAAGAAATCGTCGACGACCTCAATGCGCCAATGAACGCCTGTGTTCTGCCGACCTGGGCGCTGAGCGCGGTCTGCCACGTACCGGGTGGTGCACATCCGTCCTACGCACATGGTTACACCGAACGCGACAACCGCTTCTATCAAGCCTGGGACCCGATTGCCCGCGACCGTGAAACCTTCACCGCGTGGATCAACGAATACATCCACGGCAGCGCTGATTTCAGCGAGTTCCAGGCCAAACTGGCCGCCGCTTCGGAGGCGAAGTAATGACTTACACCACCAATGAAATGATGACCGTCGCCGCTGCCCGCCGCTTGAAGAACGGCTCGGTGTGCTTTGTCGGCATCGGCCTGCCATCGAAAGCGGCCAACCTGGCGCGCCTGACCTCTTCGCCTGATGTGGTCCTGATCTATGAGTCCGGTCCGATCGGTGCCAAGCCGAGCGTGCTGCCATTGTCGATCGGTGACGGTGAGCTGGCGGAAACCGCTGACACTGTGGTGCCGACCGGTGAGATTTTCCGCTACTGGCTGCAAGGCGGACGCATTGACGTCGGTTTCCTCGGTGCCGCTCAGGTCGACCGTTTCGGCAACATCAACACCACGGTGGTCGGCGATTACCACGCGCCAAAAGTACGTCTGCCGGGTGCCGGTGGTGCGCCGGAGATTGCCGGTTCCGCCAAGAGCGTGTTGATCATCCTCAAGCAGTCGGCGCGTTCGTTCGTCGACAAGCTCGACTTCATTACCTCGGTCGGCCATGGCGAGGGCGGCGATTCGCGCAAGCGTCTCGGTCTGCCGGGCGCAGGTCCGGTCGGCATCATCACCGACCTGTGCATCATGGAGCCGGAGGCCGGCACCAACGAGTTCGTGGTGACCGCGCTGCATCCTGGCGTGACCCGCGAGCAGGTAACCGCAGCCACCGGTTGGCCGATCCGTTTCGCCGAGCAGGTGGCAACCACCGCTGAACCGACTGAAACCGAACTGACCGCGCTGCGCGATCTCGAAGCCCGCACGGCGGCCGCTCATGGCCAGGCACCGGGAGAAGCATGATGCGTGACGTTTATATCTGCGACGCGATTCGTACCCCTATCGGCCGCTTCGGCGGTGGCCTGTCCGCGGTTCGCGCCGACGACCTGGCTGCCGTGCCGATCAAGGCGCTGATGGAGCGCAACCCTTCGGTGGACTGGAATGCGGTGGACGAGGTGTTCCTCGGCTGCGCCAACCAGGCCGGCGAAGACAACCGCAACGTGGCGCGCATGGCGTTGCTGCTGGCGGGCCTGCCGGACACCGTTCCGGGCGTGACCCTCAACCGGCTCTGTGCCTCGGGCATGGACGCCATCGGCACGGCGTTCCGCGCCATCGCCAGTGGCGAAATGGAGCTGGCGATTGCCGGCGGCGTCGAGTCGATGTCCCGTGCGCCTTTCGTGATGGGCAAGGCCGACGCGGCGTTCTCGCGCAACATGAAGCTTGAAGACACCACCATCGGCTGGCGCTTTATCAACCCGCTGATGAAAGCCCAGTACGGCGTGGATGCGATGCCGCAGACCGCCGACAATGTCGCCGACGAGCATGAGGTGTCTCGCGAGGATCAGGATGCGTTCGCGCTGCGCAGTCAGCAACGCACGGCCGCCGCGCAAGCCGCGGGTTATTTCGCCGAAGAAATCGTCGAAGTGCGCATCGCGCATAAAAAGGGCGAAACGGTTGTCAGCCAGGACGAACATCCTCGCGCCGACACCACGCTGGAAGCCCTGGCCAAACTCAAGCCGGTCAATGGCCCCGACAAAACCGTCACCGCAGGCAATGCCTCGGGCGTGAACGATGGCGCCGCCGCGTTGATCCTGGCCTCGGCCGAAGCGGTGAAAAAACACGGCCTGACCGCCCGTGCCAAGGTATTGGGCATGGCCAGCGCCGGTGTGGCGCCAAGGGTGATGGGCATCGGCCCGGTCCCTGCGGTGCGCAAACTGACTGAACGCCTGGGGCTGGCCGTCAGCGATTTCGACGTGATCGAACTCAACGAGGCGTTCGCCAGCCAGGGTCTGGCGGTGCTGCGCGGCCTGGGGATCGCCGATGACGCACCTCAGGTCAACCCGAACGGTGGTGCGATTGCCTTGGGTCATCCGCTGGGCATGAGTGGCGCGCGACTGGTGCTCACTGCCCTGCATCAGCTTGAAAAAACGGGCGGCAAGAAAGGCTTGGCGACCATGTGCGTCGGTGTCGGCCAGGGTCTGGCCTTGGCCATCGAACGGGTCTGACGCACGGCGTCCACTGACAAGAATTGAGGAATGCTTCATGACTGACAAGCCTGGTTACCGTCGCCCGCAGGAAGGCACCCAACCGCCGTACCTGCATCCGGCCTACCAATCCACCAATCTGCGCTCGCCATCCAAGCCATTGGTGTTCCTGCCGCATTCGCTGTCGGAAATCACCGGCCCGACCATCGGCGCCGAACGCGTCAACGAAAAGGACAACGACCTGACTGCTCAGCATGAAGGTCAGCCGCAGGGCGAGCGCATCATCATTCACGGCCGCGTGCTGGACGAGAACGGCCTGCCGGTACCGGGGATCCTGGTGGAGATCTGGCAGGCCAACGCCGCCGGACGCTACGCCCATGCCCGTGATCTGCATGACGCGCCGCTGGACCCGAACTTCACCGGCACCGGCCGCACCGTGACCGATGCCGATGGCTGGTATCAGTTCCAGACGATCAAACCCGGCGCTTATCCGTGGGGCAACCACCACAACGCCTGGCGTCCGGCGCACATTCACTTCTCGTTGTTCGGGCCGAGCATCCTGACTCGCCTGGTCACCCAGATGTATTTCCCTGGCGATCCGTTGCTGGCGTACGACCCGATCTACAACTGCGTGCCCGATACCAGCGCCAAAGAGCGTTTGATCGCCCGTTTCGATCTGGAAAAAACCATCCCTTCCTATGCCCTCGGTTATCGCTGGGACATCGTATTGCGCGGCCGTGATGCCACGCCGATGGAGAAATAAGATGACGCTGACTGCGACCACGTCCCACACCGTTGGGCCGTACTACCACATCGGCCTGACCTGGCTGAACCGCGAAGACCTGACCGTCGAGCAAACCCTGGGTGAGCGCGTGGCGATCACCGGGCAAGTGGTCGATGGTAACGGCGATGTCGTCAACGACGCGATGCTGGAAGTCTGGCAGGCCAACGCCGCCGGCAAGTATGACCATCCCGAGGACGATCAGGACAAACCCCTGGACCCGCATTTCGAAGGGTTCGGCCGGGTGCCGGTGGATGCCGAAGGGCGTTTCCGTTTCACCACGATCAAGCCGGGTACGGTCGAAGGGCTTCAGGGCACGACCCAGGCCCCGCATCTGGTGGTGCTGGTGTTTGCCCGTGGCCTGGTCAAGCACTTGCTCACGCGGATTTACTTCGAGGGTGAACCTGCGAACGTGAACGATCCTTTGCTCGAATGTGTGCCGGCCGAGCGCCGGGATACCTTGCTGGCGAAGAAGGATGCGGGCGGTGTTTACCAGTGGAACGTGATTCTGCAGGGCACCGATGCCGAGACGGTGTTCTTCGATTATTGAGTGAGCACCGCAACACCTGTGGGAGCGAGCCTGCTCGCGATGACGTCGGCACATCCAGCGGTGATGTCGTCAGATGCGACCCTATCGCGAGCAGGCTCGCTCCCACAGGGATTTGTGTCGCTGATGTTTCTGTGGAACGGGACTGTTGCAAAGTATGTCTAGACTCTCACTGTCCCCATTGAGTAAAAAACAATGACAACTACTTCGGCTTCACCCGCGCTGTACACCGGCGAAGAGCGCAGCAAGCGAATCTTTGCCATTGTCGGCGCCTCTTCCGGCAACCTGGTCGAATGGTTCGACTTTTACGTCTATGCCTTCTGCGCGATTTATTTCGCCCCGGCTTTTTTCCCGTCCGATAACCCTACCGTGCAGCTTGTGAACACCGCAGGCGTGTTTGCCGCCGGGTTCCTGATGCGTCCTATCGGCGGTTGGATTTTTGGCCGGGTGGCAGACAGGCACGGGCGCAAGAATTCCATGCTCATCTCGATCTTGATGATGTGCTTCGGTTCCCTGCTGATCGCCTGTTTGCCGACCTACAACAGCATTGGGGTATGGGCACCGGTGCTGTTGCTGTTCGCCCGTCTGCTGCAAGGGCTTTCGGTGGGCGGTGAGTACGGTACGACCGCCACCTACATGAGCGAAGTCGCCCTCAAGGGCCAGCGTGGATTCTTCGCCTCCTTCCAGTACGTGACATTGATTGGCGGGCAATTGCTGGCGGTACTGTTGGTCGTCATTTTGCAGCAGTTTCTCACCGAGGATGACCTGCGTGCCTACGGCTGGCGGATTCCATTCGTGGTCGGTGCGATGGCGGCGCTGATTTCGCTGTTCCTGCGGCGTTCGCTGAAAGAAACCACCAGCAAGGAAATGCGTGCAAACAAGGATGCCGGCAGTATCGGTGCGTTGTTTCGCGACCATAAGGCGGCGTTCATCACCGTGCTTGGCTACACCGCCGGTGGCTCGCTGATTTTCTACACCTTCACCACCTACATGCAGAAATACCTGGTGAACACGGCCGGGATGAATGCCAAGACCGCCAGTTACATCATGACCGGTGCGCTCTTTCTTTATATGTGCATGCAGCCGCTGTTCGGCATGCTCGCCGACAAGATCGGCCGGCGTAACTCGATGTTGTGGTTCGGTGCCCTCGGGACCTTGTGCACCGTGCCGATTCTGTTGAGCCTCAAAAGTGTCGGCAGTCCATTCATGGCCTTCGTGCTGATCACCCTGGCCCTGGCCATCGTCAGTTTCTACACCTCGATCAGCGGACTGGTGAAAGCCGAAATGTTCCCGCCGGAGGTGCGTGCACTGGGTGTCGGCCTGGCTTATGCGGTGGCGAACGCGATTTTCGGCGGTTCGGCGGAATACGTTGCCTTGAGCCTCAAGGCCGTGGGCATGGAAAACTCCTTCTACTGGTACGTGACGGTCATGATGGCCGTGGCGTTCCTGTTCAGCCTGCGTCTGCCGAAACAGGCCGCGTACTTGCACCACGACCTTTGATCTTTGCGCGGGCCGCAGCGGCCCGCGCCTCCAGGGACTGTTTATGAACCAGCGACCGGGCAATCAATTGTTCGATGCCTATTTCACTGCCCGCGATATGCGCGATGTGTTCTGCGATCAGGGCAGGGTGCAGGCCATGCTCGATTTCGAGTCGGCACTGGCCCGGGCCGAAGCGCGGGTCGGTCTGATACCGCAAAGTGCAGTGGCGCCGATTGAAGCGGCGTGCCAGGCCGGGCTTTATGACTTCGGCACTCTGGGTGAAGCGATTGCCACCGCCGGCAATTCGGCGATCCCGTTGGTCAAGGCGTTGGGCAGGCATATTGCCGTGAACGATGCACAAGCCGAGCGCTATGTGCATCTGGGCGCCACGAGCCAGGATGTGATGGACAGCGGACTGGTGCTGCAACTGCGCCGGGCCCTGGAACTGATCGAGCAAGATCTGGCGCAACTGGGGCAAGCCCTTGCCGACCAGGCGCAACGTCATGCCGCCACGCCGTTGGCAGGGCGCACCTGGCTGCAACACGCAACGCCGGTCACGCTGGGTATGAAAATCGCCGGTTGGCTGGGGGCGGCGACCCGCAGTCGTCAGCGCCTGCTGGAACTCAGGCCGCGCCTGCTGGTGCTGCAGTTCGGTGGCGCCTCCGGCACGTTGGCGGCCCTGGGTGAGAACGCCATGCCGATTGCCCGGGCGCTGGCCGAAGAACTGCAGTTGAGCCTGCCTGAGCAGCCCTGGCATACCCAGCGCGATCGTGTGGTGGAGTTCGGCTCCGTACTGGGGCTGATCGCCGGCAGCCTTGGCAAACTCGGGCGCGACATCAGCCTCTTGATGCAGACCGAGGCCGCTGAGGTGTTCGAGCCGTCGGCCCCCGGCAAGGGCGGTTCTTCGACCATGCCGCACAAGCGCAACCCGGTGGGCGCGGCCGTGCTGATCGGCGCGGCGACCCGCGTTCCCGGTCTGCTTTCGACACTCTTCAGCGCGATGCCGCAGGAACACGAGCGCAGCCTGGGGTTGTGGCATGCCGAATGGGAAACACTGCCGGAAATTTGCTGCCTGGTGTCCGGCAGCCTGAAACAGGCACTGCTGGTCATTCAGGGGTTGGAAGTGGATGCCGGGCGCATGTCCCGCAACCTTGAATTGACCCAGGGCCTGGTGCTTGCCGAGGCGGTGAGTATTGTCCTGGCGCAGCGGGTCGGGCGTGACACCGCCCATCACCTGTTGGAGCAATGCTGCAAACGCGCGGTGTCCGAACAGCGCCATTTGCGCGCGGTACTCGGTGACGAACCGCAAGTGACTGCCCAACTGAGTCCTGCTGAACTGGATCATCTGCTGAACCCCGCCCATTACCTCGGCCAGGCGACAACCTGGGTCGAGCGAGCGGTGGCCGAACACAACGCATTGACTGTCTGAAGGAGAGAGCCGTGGCTTTCGTACAACTCGCCGATGGCGAACTGCACTACCAAATCGAGGGGCCGGTCGATGCGCCGGTGCTGGTGCTGTCCAACTCGCTGGGCACGGATCTGCACATGTGGGATGCGCAGATGCCGGCGTTCACCAAGCATTTTCGCGTGCTGCGTTTTGACACCCGTGGTCATGGCCAATCCCTGGTGACGCCGGGGCCGTACAGCATCGAGCAACTGGGCCGTGATGTCCTGGCGCTGCTGGATGGCCTGGGCATCGAGCGGGCGCATTTCTGCGGGCTGTCCATGGGCGGCTTGATTGGCCAGTGGCTGGGGATCAATGCCGGCCAGCGCCTGAACAAGCTGATCGTCTGCAACACCGCGGCGAAAATCGGCGATCCGTCGATCTGGAACCCGCGCATCGAAACCGTTCTGCGCGACGGCCCGGCGGCCATGGTCGCCTTGCGCGATGCGTCGATTGCCCGCTGGTTCACCCCGGACTTTTCCGAAGCCAACCCGGCCGCGGCCAAGCAGATTACCGACATGCTGGCGGCCACCTCGCCTGAGGGCTACGCAGCCAATTGCGCGGCCGTTCGCGATGCCGATTTCCGTGATCAGTTGTCCTCGATCAAGGCGCCGCTGCTGGTGGTCGCCGGCACCCAGGATGCGGTCACGCCGCCGTCCGGCGGGCACTTCATTCAAGAGCATGTGGCGGGCGCCGAGTACGCCGAGTTTTATGCCGCGCACCTGTCCAACGTTCAGGCCGGCAGTGCGTTCAGCGAGCGTGTTCTGGCGTTTCTGTTGGCTCGCTGAATAACGAATTCAAGGTGATTTTGTGGACGAGAAACAACGTTACGATGAGGGCATGCAAGTGCGCCGCGCGGTGCTGGGCGATGCCCATGTCGACCGCAGCCTCACGGCCCTGACCGAGTTCAACTCGGAGTTCCAGGAAATGATCACCCGCCACGCCTGGGGTGACATCTGGACCCGCCCGGGCCTGCCACGCCATACCCGCAGCCTGATCACCATCGCCATGCTGATCGGCATGAACCGTGAAGGTGAACTCAAGTTGCACCTGCGTGCCGCCGCCAACAATGGCGTCAGCCGTGGCGAGATCAAGGAAGTGATCATGCAGAGCGCGATCTACTGCGGCATCCCGGCCGCCAACGCGACGTTCCACCTGGCGGAGTCGGTGTGGGATGAGCTGGGGGTTGAATCGCGGGAGTGATCCCGGTGATTTTTGGTGGCTGATCTGGCGCCTTCGCGGGCAAGCCTCGCTCCTACAGGTTTTATGTGTGCCGCATGATTTGGGGCAAGACACAACACCCTGTAGGAGCGAGGCTTGCCCGCGAAGGCGTATCTGAGATTTACAACAAGCTGATCGGGTAGCTGATGATCAGGCGGTTTTCGTCGAACTCGTTGTTGCTGTAGTCACGGCGCATGGTGGAGTTGCGCCATTTCACGTTCAGGTCTTTCAGCGCGCCGCTCTGCACGGTGTAGCCCAGTTCACTCTCGCGACCCCATTCCTTGCCGTCGGTGATGGTGCCGGTGTGTACGTTGTCGCCGCTGATGTAGCGGTTCATCAGGGTCAGGCCCGGTATGCCGAGGGCGACGAAGTTGTAGTCGTGGCGCACTTGCCAGGACTTCTCCCGCGCATTGTCGTAGCTGGAGTTGTAGCTGTCGTTGGCCAGGGTGCCGCCGCTGGTGCCATTGACCCGCATCCAGGCGCTGTCACCGGTGAGTTTTTGCAGACCGATGTAGAAGGTGTTGCCACCGTATTTGGCCGAGAACAGGCCGTACATGGTCTTGTTGTCCAGTTCGCCAGCACGGGCGCTGCCGTCATCCTTGCCGTAGAAGAAACCGAGGTTGGCGCCCAGGGTCCAGTCGCCCAGCGGCTGACTGTGCACCAGGTTGATGAACTGTTGGCTGTAGATGTCCTTGAGTTCGGCGTTCCACACACCAATCTGCGTGCGCTTGTCGTTGAACAGGTACTCGGCGCCCTGGAAGTTGAAACGGTCGGAGGTAAACGCCGCTTTGCCGGTCATCGACATGTCGCTCATGCTGCTGTCGTCGCGGGGGCTGTTCTGGCGGAACTGGCCGCCGTAGAGCGTCAGGCCATCGATTTCCTTCGAGGTGATCTGGCCGCCGCGGAAGGTTTGCGGCAGCGAGCGGCCATCGTCCGAGCGCAGGATCGGCAACACCGGCATCCATTCACCGACCTTCGCTTCGGTTTGCGAAAGTTTGGCCTTGAACGCCACGTTGGTACGGCCGTAGTTGTCTGCCGGGCGGCCATCGTGATCCAGCGGTAGCAGTTGTGTGCCACCGGTGCCTTTACCGCCGTCGAGCTTTACCGAGTACAGCCCCAGCACATCCATGCCGAAGCCGACGGTGCCTTGGGTGAAACCGGACTTGGCGTCGAGGATGAAACTCTGTGTCCATTCCTCGGCCTTGCCCTGTGCCTTGGTCGGGTTGGTGAAGTTGCGGTTGATATAGAAATTGCGCAGGTTCAGGTTGACCTTGGCGCCTTCGACAAAGCCTGATTCCTCGGCTTGTGCCGGCAGAATCGCGCTGGTCAGGGCAACGGCGATCAGGCCGGGAAGGAAATGCTGGGGAGTGGAAGGCGTCATGTGCTCGGGTCTCTCTGATTCTTGGGGATGAAGCCGGGTGATGCCGCAAACGGGAGAGTGCGGACAGGCAGTCGAGTGGTTGGCGATAAAACCTGGGGATCAGCCGGACAGGGCAGGGCGCGGGGGCATGGTGTAGAACCTGTTGTTATTGGTCTTGTGCGCCGAATGGTGAAGTGAATGTACTAGATGGTTCAATCTGTGAATGCGGGTTTTGGGCGATTATCGAACGTAAGATGAACGCTGGTTTTGTGGTGCTTGTTCTGGCCCTTTCGCGGGCAAGCCTCGCTCCTACAGAAAGTGCGAGACCTTTGTAGGAGCGAGGCTTGCCCGCGAAAGGGCCATCGCTGACGGAATAGCTTTCCCGCAGACAACAAAAAGCCCACCAAAAGGTGGGCTTCGTGTGTTCAAGGCGCTATCAGAAATACTTCATCTTCGGCGCTTCTTCTTTCAACGGCTCGTTCTTTGCCGTTTGTTCGTTCCAGCCACCACCGAGTGCCTTGTACAGATTGACCTGGCTGATCAACTGCGCCAGACGGTCGGTGATCAGCGACTGTTGCGAGGCGAACAGTTGGCGCTGGGCATCGAGGAACGTCAGGTTGCTGTCGACGCCAATGCGATAACGACGCTCGGCCAGACGGTAGTAGTCCTGGTTGGCGCTGACCAGATTGCGTTGTGCCTGTACCTGATCGGTATAGGTTCCGCGCGAGGCCAGGCCATCGGCGACTTCCTGGAAGGCCGTTTGAATGGACTTCTCGTAGTTCGCCACGCCAATGTCTTTCTGGATTTTCGAGTAATCCAGGCTGGCGCGCAGGCTGCCGGCGTTGAAGATCGGCAGGTTGATCTGCGGCTGGAACAGCCAGGTGCCCGAACCGCCCTTGAACAGCCCGGACAGGTCCGGGCTCAGGGTGCCGGCATTGGCGGTCAGGCTGATGCTCGGGAAGAACGCAGCCCGTGCCGCACCGATGTTGGCGTTGGCGGCCTTGAGGTTGTATTCGGCCTGAAGGATGTCCGGGCGACGTTGCAGCAGGTCCGACGGCAAGCCGGCCGGTACTTCAGCCAGCAAATCGTCGTTCAGCGGTCTGGCTGCCGGCAAGCCGCTCGGGACGCCAGTGCCGAGCAGCAGCACCAGGCTGTTTTCGTCCTGGGCAACCAGGCGGGTGTAGCGGGCCAGTTGTGCGCGGGCGTTCTCCACCGAGGTACGCGATTGCGCCAGGTCCAGCGCCGAGGCCACGCCGACTTCGTTGCTGCGTGCGGTCAGCTTGTAGCTTTCCTCGAACGCTGCAAGGGTGTCCTGGGTGACCTTCAGCAGTTCCTTGTCGGCCTGCCAGGTCAGGTAGGCGTTGGCCACGCTGGCCACCAGGCTGAGCTGGGTGCTGCGGCGTGCCTCTTCCGTGGCGAAGTACTTCTGCAACGCTTCTTCGTTCAGGCTGCGAATCCGGCCGAACAGGTCGAGTTCATAAGCGTTGACGCCGACGGTGGCCGAGTAGGAACTGGTAATGCCCGACTTGCCGGTCTGCGATGCATCGGCCGGAAGATGCTGACGAGTGCCGGTGCCATTGGCCGAGACGGCCGGGAACAGATCGGCGCGGGAGATGCGGTACTGGGCCGCGAACGCGTCGATGTTCAGGGCCGCGACACGCAGGTCACGGTTGTTTTCCAAAGCCACCTTAATCAGCTGTTGCAGTGCCGGGTCATGGAAAAACTGCCTCCAGCCTTGCTCGGCAGCCGCTTGCGCCGGTGCCTGTTCCGGCGAATACGCCGGCCCTTGCGGGTACTGGCCCGCCACCGGTGCTTCGGGTTGCTGATAGTCAGGTATCAGCGAGCAGCCACCGAGCACAAAGGCGGCGACTGCCAGGGAGAGTAGCGACTTGCTCATTAGCCAGCCTCTTTAGAAGGTTCAATGGCAGCGTCCTGGTCGGCGATTTTGCGCTGGCCCATGGACGATACGGTGACAAAGAACAGCGGGACCCAGAAGATCGCCAGTACGGTGGCGGTGATCATACCGCCAATTACACCGGTACCGATGGCGTGCTGGCTACCGGAACCTGCGCCCGTGGATATCGCCAGTGGTACCACACCAAGGACGAACGCAAGCGAGGTCATGATGATCGGTCGCAGACGCATGCGACAGGCTTCGATCGCCGCATCGCGCAGGCTGCGCCCGTGCTCGTGCAGTTCCTTGGCGAACTCGACGATCAGGATGGCGTTTTTCGCCGCCAGACCGATGGTCGTCAACAGGCCCACCTGGAAATACACGTCGTTGGACAGGCCACGAAGACTGGTCGCCATCAACGCACCAATGATCCCCAGCGGCACCACCAGCATCACCGCAATCGGGATCGACCAGCTTTCATACAGCGCCGCCAGGCACAGGAACACCATTAGCAGCGACAGGGCGTACAGCGCCGGTGCCTGGGAGCCGGACAGACGTTCCTCGTAGGACAGACCGGTCCAGGAAATGCCCACGCCCGCCGGCAGTTTCTTGGCCAGGGCTTCCACCTCGGCCATGGCCTCGCCGGTGGAGTAGCCCGGTGCCGGGGCACCCAGGATTTCCATCGCTTCCACGCCGTTGTAACGGGCCAGCTTCGGCGAGCCGTAAATCCACTCACCCTTGGCGAAGGCCGAGAACGGAACCATGGTGCCTTCGCGGTTGCGCACGTACCACTTCTGCAGATCTTCAGGGCTCATGCGCGCGCCTGGCTTGCCCTGGATGTAGACCTTCTTGACCCGACCACGGTCGATGAAGTCGTTGACATAGCTACTGCCCAGGGCAATCGACAGGGTGTTGTTGATGTCGGCGATGGTGATGCCCAGGGCACTGGCCTTCTCGTCATCGATTTCCAGTTGGTACTGCGGCTCGTCGTTCAGACCGTTCGGACGGACCTGAGCCAGCACCTTGCTTTGCGCGGCCATGCCCAGGAACTGGTTACGGGCTGCCATCAGCTTGTCGTGACCGATACCGGCACGGTCTTGCAGGAACACGTCGAAACCGGTGGCGTTACCCAG
This sequence comes from Pseudomonas sp. NPDC089569, assembly GCF_050280625.1. NCBI lineage: Bacteria > Pseudomonadati > Pseudomonadota > Gammaproteobacteria > Pseudomonadales > Pseudomonadaceae > Pseudomonas > Pseudomonas sp. NPDC089569. Next base: position 47,266 of record NZ_JBNNVQ010000018.1, on the reverse strand, counting down.
TTCCAGTACCGCCGGAGGCGCGAAGGCAAACACCATGGCGTCACGGAAGGTGAAGAAGTGCTGCTGGGCACGGGCTGCGACCTTGAACACGCTGTTGTCGGCGTTACGCTCGTCCCACGGCCTGAGCATGATGAATGCCATACCCGAGCTCTGGCCACGACCGGCGAAGTTGAAGCCGGTCACGGTAAACACCGAGTTCACCGCATCGCCTTCACCGCCGTCCTTGCCCGGACGCAGCAAAAATTCACGCATCTCGTCGACGACCACCTGGGTGCGCTGAGATGTCGAGCCGGCCGGGGTCTGTACCTGGGCGAACAGTACGCCCTGGTCTTCTTCCGGCAGGAACGCCGTCGGAATGCGGGTGAACAGCCAGATCATGCCGACCACGATGATGACGTACGCCAGCAGGTACGGCGCCTTGCGCGCGAGAATGTTGCCCACGCCGCGCTCGTAGTTTTTGACGCCACGGTCGAAGGTGCGGTTGAACCAGCCGAAGAAGCCGCGCTTGGGAGTGCCGTGTTCACCTTTTGGAATGGCCTTGAGCATGGTGGCGCACAGGGCCGGGGTGAAGATCAGGGCTACCAGTACCGACAGGGCCATGGCCGAGACGATGGTGATGGAGAACTGCTTGTAGATCACACCCGTCGAACCGCCGAAGAACGCCATCGGCAGCAGTACCGCCGACAGCACCAGGGCGATACCGACCAGCGCGCCCTGGATCTGCCCCATGGATTTCTTGGTGGCTTCCTTGGGTGACAGGCCTTCTTCGCTCATGACCCGTTCGACGTTTTCCACCACGACGATGGCATCGTCCACCAGCAAGCCGATGGCCAGTACCATGCCGAACATGGTCAGGGTGTTGATGCTGAAACCGGCTGCGGCAAGGATGCCGAACGTACCGAGCAGCACCACCGGCACGGTCATGGTGGTGATGACGGTGGCGCGGAAGTTCTGCAGGAACAGGAACATCACCAGGAACACCAGCACGATCGCCTCGACCAGGGTTTCAACCACACCCTTGATCGACTCGGTCACCACCGGGGTGGTGTCGTACGGGAACACCACTTCCATCCCTTCCGGGAAGAATGGCTTGAGGTTGTCGATGGTCTTGCGCAGCGCCTTGGCGGTGTCCAGGGCGTTGGCGCCTGTGGCCAGTTTCACGGCCAGGCCGGATGCCGGTGCACCGTTGAACTGGGCGTTGATGCTGTAGTTTTCACCGCCCAGACCCACTTCGGCGACATCTCGCAGGCGCACCTGGGAGCCGTCCTTGTTGACCTTGAGCAGGATCTTGTCGAACTGCTCGGCGGTTTGCAGACGGGTCTTGCCGATGATCGTCGCGTTCAGTTGTGTACCCGGCAGGGCAGGCAGGCCGCCGAGCTGACCGGAAGAAACCTGGACGTTCTGCGCCGCCACGGCGGTTTTGACGTCGACCGGGGTCAGGTTGTACTTGTTCAACTTGGCCGGATCGATCCAGATGCGCATCGCATACTGGGAGCCGAACACCTGGAAGTCACCGACACCGGCAGTCCGCGAGATCGGGTCCTGCATGTTCGACACGATGTAGTTGGACAGGTCGTCCTTGGTCATGCTGCCGTCACGCGATACCACGCCGATCACCAGCAGGAAGTTTTTCACTGCCTTGGTCACGCGGATGCCCTGCTGCTGTACTTCTTGCGGCAGCAACGGGGTGGCCAGGTTCAATTTGTTCTGAACCTGAACCTGGGCGGTGTCGGAGTTGGTGCCTTGCTCGAAGGTCGCGGTAATGGTCATGGTGCCGTCGGAGTTACTTTCCGACGAGACATAACGCAGGTTATCGATACCGTTGAGCTGCTGCTCGATCACCTGCACCACCGTGTCCTGCACGGTTTGTGCAGACGCGCCTGGGTAGGTCACCTGAATCGCGATGGCCGGAGGAGCGATGCTCGGGTATTGGTTGATCGGCAGTTTGAGAATCGAGAGTGCGCCGACCAGCATGATCACCAGGGCGATTACCCAGGCGAAAATCGGACGGTCGATAAAAAATTTCGACATGGTTTATTCCCCTTTGCCGCTGGAAGCCTGCTCAGCGGACTTGGCGGGGGCCGGGTTCTTTACTGCAACGTTGGTCGCCTCACTGGCCTTGACTTCGATGCCGGGTTTGACGAATTGCAGTCCTTCGGTGATCAGGCGATCACCAGCCTTCAGGCCGTCTTCGATCAACCATTGGTTGCCGACAGTACGGTTGGCCTTGAGCTGGCGCAGTTCGACCTTGTTGTCGGGACCGACGACCAGTGCGGTCGGCGTGCCCTTGAGGTCGCGGGTCACGCCTTGCTGGGGCGCCAGAATGGCTGCGCTGTTCACACCGGCCTGCAACTGGGCGTGTACGAACATGCCTGGCAAAAGCGTGTGGTCGGGGTTGGGGAACACGGCACGCAGCGTGACGGAACCGGTGGTCTGGTCGACCGAGACTTCAGAGAACTCCAGCTTGCCGTCCAGTTTGTACTGGCTGCCATCTTCCAGCGTCAGTTTGACCGCGGCGGCATTGTCGCCGGCCTTCTGCAAGCGGCCGCTTTCCAGTTCACGGCGCAATTGCAGCAGTTCGACCGAAGACTGGGTGACATCGACGTAGATCGGGTCAAGTTGCTGAATGACGGCCATTGCCTCGGCCTGGCCGTTGCTGACCAATGCGCCTTCAGTGACCGAAGAGCGACCGATGCGGCCGGTCAGCGGCGCATAGACTTTGGTGTAGCGCACATTGATTTGGGCTGTTTGCAGTGCGGCTTCCGACTGCAGGCGATTGGACACGGCGGTGTCGTATTCCTGGCGGCTCACGGCTTGTTCGTCGACCAGTTGCTTGTAGCGGTCGGAAATCGACTTGGTCGAACGCAGATTGGCTTCAGCGCTTTTCAGGGTCGCTTCGTAGACCGACGGATCGATCTGGTACAGCTGCTGGCCGGCTTTGACATCACCGCCTTCCTTGAACAGACGCTTGAGAATGATGCCGTTGACCTGCGGGCGCACTTCAGCAATACGGAACGCGCTGGTACGGCCCGGCAGATCCGAGGTCAGCGTAAACGTTTGCGGCTGCAGGGTGACGACGCCGACCTGAGGCGGTGGGGCGGCCGGTGCCGCTTCTTCCTTTTTGCATCCGCTTAGCAGCGATGCCAGGGCGACGGCGGCGACCAGAGCGGTAACAGCTGGCTTGAATTGCATGAAAATCCTCGGGTCAGGCACGTAGAAAACGCACAAGAAAAGATGGAAGGTTAAAAATAGGGTACAGGGTGGATAAGTAGCTTGCTAATGAATATACTTACGTTCACGGTTGTTTGTAAATACCCTGGCTGCGTATCACTGCCGTTACAGAAGCCGTCGAAAAGCTGAAATTGCAGGCACGGGGACGATACCGAAGAGCGCTCGCCCCACTTTCATTCAGCGAATATCCAGACATCGCTGAAGCATCCTGATCGAGGTTTTACTGCCATGGTTCGTCGTACCAAAGAGGAAGCCCAAGAAACCCGCAGCCAGATACTCGAGGCGGCCGAAAAGGCCTTTTACGAGCGGGGCGTGGCCCGTACGACGCTGGCGGACATTGCGACCCTGGCCGGTGTCACCCGCGGTGCCATCTACTGGCATTTCAGCAACAAGGCGGATCTGCTGCAGGCCATGCTCGATACCTTGCATGAGCCGCTGGATGAAATGGCCAAGGCCAGCGAAAGCGAGGATGAACTCGACCCGCTGGGCTGCATGCGCAAGCTGTTGATCCAACTGTTTCATCAAGTTGCCAAGGACCCGAAAACCCGACGCATCAACGAAATTCTGTTTCATAAGTGCGAATTGACCGATGAAATGTGCGACCTGCGTCAGCAACGGCTGACCGCCAGTCTCGATTGCAATGTGCGAATCGGCCTGGCCCTGAGTAATGCCGTGAAACGGGGCCAGTTGCCGGAAAACCTCGACACTGCCCGCGCCGCCATCAGTTTGCATGCCTACATCGATGGCATCCTGTATCAGTGGCTGCTGGCCCCCGACAGCTTTGAACTGCACGCTGAGGCCGAGCGGTGGGTCGACACCGGGCTGGACTTACTGCGCTTGAGTCCTGGCCTGCGCCATTGAAACAAAATGCGTAATCGGCTTCCCATGTGTCAACCGTTGCAGCCCTGGATGAACAGTTCTTCATGCGCCAAGGGACAGTGGGGAGCTTTTATATACTCACACTCGACGGCTTGACAGGTAGCAAGCTCAGTATTTTGTAGGGAATTTGTGTCGCCCCCTGTAGGAGCGAGCAAGCTCGCGATGGTCGTCAACGATTACCCGGGCTGTCTGGATGCCCGCGTTGCCCGAACGTCCATCGCGAGCTTGCTCGCTCCTGTAGACAACAAAAAGCCCCGGCTCTTTCGAGTCGGGGCTTTTGTGTTTCGAGGGGAAGGCTTACAGCGTCGGATAGTCGATATAGCCGACAGGACCTTTGCCGTAGAACAGTTCCGGACGCGGCTCGTTCAGCGGTGCATCAGCCTTGAGACGGGCCGGCAGGTCCGGGTTGGCGATGAACGGGATGCCGAAGGCCACCGCATCGGCCTTGCCGTCGGCCAGCCAGGCGTTGGCGCTGTCCTTGCTGAAGCGTTCGTTGACGATGTACGGACCGCCGAAGGCTTCCTTGATTTTCGGGCCGAGGCTGTCGTCGGCCTCTTTCTCGCGGGAGCAGATGAACGCAATGCCGCGTTTGCCCAGTTCGCGAGCGACGTAGGTGAAGGTTTCGGCCAGGTTGTCGTCCCCCATGTCATGGGCGTCGGCACGTGGTGCCAGGTGCACACCGACACGGCCGGCGCCCCAGACTTCGATCGCGGCATCGGTGACTTCCAGCAACAGGCGTGCACGGTTTTCCAGGGAGCCGCCATAGTTGTCGGTCCGCTGGTTGGTGCTGCTTTGCAGGAACTGGTCGAGCAGGTAGCCGTTGGCGCCGTGGATTTCCACACCGTCGAAACCGGCCGCCTTGGCGTTCTCGGCACCGACGCGGTAGGCGTCGACAATATCGGCGATTTCAGCCGTTTCCAGAGCACGCGGAGTCGGGAAGTCGGACAGCGGACGAACCAGGCTGACGTGACCTTTGGGCTGGATGGCACTCGGCGCGACCGGCGCTTCTCCATTGAGGTACGAGGGGTGCGATACCCGACCCACGTGCCACAGTTGCAGGAAGATCTTGCCGCCGGCGGCATGGATGGCCTTGGTCACGTTGGTCCAGCCGCGTACCTGGTCGTTGGACCAGATGCCGGGGGTGTCCGGGTAGCCGACGCCCATTGGCGTGACCGAAGTGGCCTCGCTGAGAATCAGGCCCGCCGACGCACGTTGTACGTAGTATTCAGCCATCAGGGCGTTGGGCACGCGACCTTCGTCAGCGCGGCAGCGGGTCAGCGGAGCCATGATGATGCGGTTGGACAGTTCGAGGTCGCCCAGTTTGATCGGATCGAAAATAGTCGTCATGAATTAACTCTCTTTGTGAGATCAGTTAGTTGCCGGTGCCAGTTCGGGATTGCCGCTCTGGCGAAAAGTGATCAGGGTCAGCAGCAGGGCGAGTACCGCCAGCGCGGCTGCCGCGAGGGGGATGCTGGTCAAGCCGAAACCGTGGGTGATGACGCTGCCGCCGACCCAGGCACCCAGGGCGTTGCCGACGTTGAACGCGCCGATGTTGAGGGTGGAAACCAGGTTGGGTGCAGCCTTGCCGTAGGTCACCACGTTGACCTGCAGGGCGGGTACGGCGGCAAAGCATGCGGTGGCCCAGAGGAACAGGGTGATTTCGGTCGGAATCAGCGCAACGCTGGTCCAGGTCAGTACGGTGCTGACCACGGCCATCGAGATAAAGACGCCGATCAAGGTCGCAGCCAGGCCTTTGTCGGCCAGTTTGCCGCCGATGATGTTGCCGACGGTCAGGCCCAGGCCGATGAGCATCAGGGTCCAGGTCACGCCACGGGGCGAGACACCGGTGACTTCGCCCAGCAGAGGCGCGACATAGGTGAACAAGGCGAATACCGAGGCGGCGAACATCACCGTCATGCTCAGGGACAGCCAGATACCGGCGCCTTTGAGGGCGCGCAGTTCGGCGCGCATGTCGAGTTTTTCTTCATCGCGCTTGGCCGGCAGGAAGCGGATCAGGCCGATCAGCGCCACCACGCCAATTATGGTCACCGCCCAGAAGGTCGAGCGCCAGCCGGCTTCCTGACCGAGCGCGGTGCCCAGCGGCACGCCCAGTACGTTGGCCAGAGTCAGACCGGTGAACATCAGGGCCACAGCTGAAGCGCGCTTGTTGGCCGGCACCAGGCCTGCGGCCACGACCGAGCCGATGCCGAAGAAAGCACCATGGCACAGGGCGGTGACCACACGGGCGAACATCAGCACGTTGTAGTCCCCGGCCACTGCGCACAGCAGGTTGCCGACAATGAAGATGCCCATCAACGCGACCAATGCGGCCTTGCGCGGCAGTTTGGCGGTGGCCATTGCCATGAACGGTGCACCGATGGCCACGCCCAGGGCGTAACCGGTCACCAGCCAGCCGGCACCGGGGATCGAGACACCGAGGTCCGCCGCCACGTTGGGCAGCAAGCCCATGATGACGAACTCGGTGGTGCCGATGGCGAAGGCGCTCAAGGCCAGAATAAGTAGCGAGAGAGGCATGGGGTAATTCCTTGTCGGCCGGCTGACGTGAAGGGTCAGAGCTCTTTACTGAAGGTCTTGAGGAACTCCTGAATGGTTTCCTCATTGCGTTTGAAAAAATGCCACTGGCCGACTTTGCGGCTGCTGATCAGGCCGGCGCGTTGCAGGGTCGCCAGGTGTGCGGACACCGTGGACTGCGACAGGCCGCAACGTTGATCGATCTGCCCGGCGCAAACGCCGTGCTCGTTGCTGTGGGACTGGTCGGGAAATTCGACGGTCGGGTCCTTGAGCCAGTGCAGGATTTCTCGCCGTACCGGGTGTGCCAGGGCTTTTATTATTTCGTCGAGGTTGATGGTCATGATGTGGGCTCGTGATGTTTAAAACGCTATATCGCGATGAGGCGAACTTTAAATCGGTATTTCGCGATATACAAATATGATTTGGATCTGATCCGCTCAGATTTCGGTATATCGAGTTATAACGATACGTTAAGTGTAACGATACAAGGCGGCAGTGCTAAGCTGCGCCCATGAACTATCTCGCACATCTTCACCTCGGTGGCCAGCGTCCCGGCCAATTGCTCGGCAGTCTGTATGGCGATTTCGTCAAGGGACGCCTGAGTGGACAGTTCGATCCGGAAATCGAGGCGGCCATCCAACTGCATCGCAGCATCGACATGTTCACCGATCGCCATCCGTTGGTGGACGCGTCGTTGTCACGTTTTTCCCTGACACGAAGGCGCTACGCCGGGATCGTCCTGGACGTGTTTTTCGACCATTGCCTGGCACGGGACTGGGCGTTGTACGCGGACCGGCCGCTTGCGCAGTTCACCTCGGACGTTTACCGGGTGCTGTCTGCCCAGCCGCAACTGCCGGAGCGTCTGGCGAAGATCGCGCCGCACATGGTGGCCAATGACTGGCTGGGCTCGTATCAGGAATTTGAAGTGCTGGAGCAGGTACTGCGGGGGATTTCACGGCGATTGACCCGGCCTGAGGAACTGGCGGCGGCGATGCAGGAGTTACGTGTGCTGTACGAGCCGTTGAGCGAGGATTTTCGCTTGTTCTATCCGCAGTTGCAGGATTTTGCCCAGAACCGGTAACACACATTCTGTAGGAGCGAGCACGCTCGCGATGGAGCCCCGGACGACGCGGGAATCCAGACAGCCCGCGTTATCGTTAACGACCATCGCGAGCCTGCTCGCTCCTACAGGAAATCTGCATTCAGGCGGCGATGGCGGGGCGCATCGGTGCTCGCGCAGGTTCGACGATCGTGCCAAACAATGCCTTGTGCACCGCCTGCTGCGCTTCGAACGCCAGCGCGGCACGTTCGCGTCCCTGGCACGGGATCGGCTTGAGCAGATGAATGTCCACTGTGCCCCGGTCGTTGGCGAACAGGCGCATCAGGTGCGAGAGCAAATCGTCGTCGCCAATGAACGGGGCCAGCGTGCAGGACTCGCCGTCGCGGGCATAACGAATCGCCACCGGTTGCAGTGCGACTTGCGAGTCGATCGCCGCCGACAGCAGGCGGCCGTGGAAGGTGCGCAGCGAGCGGCCATCGGTGGTGGTGCCTTCCGGAAACATCAGCAACGGATACGCCTGCTGCAGATGGCGGGTCATTTGTTTGCGGATCAGTTGGCTGTCGCCCGAACCGCGACGGATGAACAGGCTACCGGCCTTGGCCGCCAGCCAGCCCGCCACCGGCCAGGTACGCACTTCGGCCTTGGACAGGAACGACAACGGCGTGAGCATCCCCAGCAACGGGATGTCTGTCCAGGACACGTGGTTGCTGACCCAGAGCATCGGTGTCTGTGGCAATTGACCGTGCACCTTCACATCGAAAGGCAATGCATTGCTCAGGCGTGCCATGAAAAAGCGCGACCAGCGCTGGCGGCGCGCCATTGAGTGAGACAGTCCCAGGCGCTCGAACACGCCGAACACACTGGCCATGCCCAGGCCGAGTGCGACCACCAGCAGCACCCGCGCGATTCGCGCGTACACCCGCAGCCGACGCATCACACTGCCGCCTTGAAGTGTTTGGCGTAGCGCGGGCACAGCTCGTCGCGCTTGAGCAGGATGAAGACGTCGGCAACCTGGAAGTCTTCGTCCCAGCATGGCTCGCCGCATATCTTCGCCCCCAGGCGCATGTACGCCTTGAGCAGTGGCGGCATTTCGGTAATCACGTTCGAGGGAATATCCAGCGCCGGCAGAGGTTTTTTCGGCTCGGCCCGCAGGTATTCATTGCACAGGTAGCGTTCGCGCAGGCGCTGCATGATCGCGTGGGCCTGAATGCCGCCATCCTGCATCGGGATGCTCGCACAGCCCATCAGGTAGCTGTAACCGCCCTGATTCAGTACTTCGGCCAGTTCGCTCCAGAGTACGGCGATGGTGCCGCCGTTGCGGTAAGCCGGGTCGACGCAGGTGCGGCCGAGTTCCAGGATCGGGCCTTGCAGATGGGACAAACCGTGCAGGCTGAATTCTTCTTCGCTGTAGAACTTGCCCAGGGTGCTGGCGGCGCTGTGGTCCAGCAGGCGGGTGGTCGCCACCAGGCGCCCGGTGTTCAGGTCACGCACGCCGATATGGGTGCAGTGAACATCGTAGTCATCCATGTCCAGACCCAGTTCAGCCCCTTTGAGTTTGGCGTTGAATTCACCGCTAAATACATTGAAGCGCAAGGCCTGGGCTTCCTGCAGCGCCTCGGCGCCAACAAGGCGTTCGGCTTGCAGGCGGCGTTCGTTGCCGGTGTCGCTGATGCGGGCGATCTGAGTCATGGCGATTCTCCGTGCGGGCTGCTCACCCGTCTTTGGGTTACAGCGGATCGACTTTCTTTATGCAGCCTTGTTGTGCAAAGTCAGGCTATGTAGCCCCGGTGTCATCGCCGTTAAGCTTTGGTGATGCTTATATGACAGCCCACAAGGAACCTCTTATGCCCTGGCAGACCCTGTTGAACCGCCGTGAACGCTTGCCTGCCAACCACGATCTGGGTGAGGGATACGCCACGTTGCTGCAGCAGCTGGGTAGCGTGACGCCGTTTGAACTGGCGGTGGCGGGCGGGCGCCTGATGGCGACACCGGGCCTGGCGTTTCTGATGGGCTATCAGGCTGCGTTGCGCATGCTCTGGCCGAGCGCGCCGCTGAGCCTTGGGGCCATGTGCGCGACCGAGCAGCGCAGTCTTCGGGTCGCCGATATGCAGACCCGTCTGCAGGACCTGCGCTTGACCGGACGCAAGGATTTCGTCACGGCCGGCGATGCCGCCGACTGGTTGCTGATTGCCGCCCGCAGTGAACAACAGGGCGAGGCCCCACGCCTGAGCCTGGCGGTGGTCTATGCCGGTGAGCCGGGCGTACGGGTCGAACCTCTGCCTGCCATCGCGCTGATGCCGGACATCAGCCACGGCCGGGTACATCTCGATCAAGCACAGTGTGAGTTGCTGGCCGGCGATGGTTGGGATGCCTACGTCAAGCCGTTCCGTACCCTGGAAGACACCTGTGTGCTCAGCGCCATGACTGCCTGGTTGTACGGCGTCGGGCAGGACAGCAACTGGCCGCAACACCTGCAACTGCGCTTGCTGGCGCTGCTGGCCGGTTGCGCGGAAGTCAGCCGGCAGGCGCCAGGTAGCCCGTCGGGACATGTGCTGCTGGGGGGATTGTTTGCGCAGTTCGAGGCGCTCAAAACTGAGGTGAACCAAGCGCTGGCCGAGGGGCCGTCATTGTGGGCGACGATGTGGCAGCGTGATCAGGCCGTGATGGATCTGGCGGCGATGGCGCGGGCCAAGCGGTTGGCCAAGGCATTGGTGCAGATCTGAAGTGCCCCATCGCGAGCAGGCTCGCTCCCACATGTAAATGCACATCCATTGTGGGAGCGAGCCGGCTCCGGGCGGCGATCCGACGGCAATTTAGCTGGCAACACAAAATCCGGAATTGTCATCAACACCGGCTAGGCTCAGCAGGTTAACTCCCAAGAGCCGCCACCATGTTCAAAGGCTTGTCCCTGATTCTCCTGTCTTTGCTCAGCCTCACTGTTCATGCCGAAACCTGGCCCGCCGAGCAATGGCCGACGGCTCCGACGCCTGCCGGTCCAGCGCTTGCAGCGCTGGAGCAGTATGCCTTCCCGCCCCGCGATGATACGTCCCGCCAGGGTATTCGCACCGACGCCTTGCTGGTGATTCGCGACGGGCAATTGATCTATGAGCGCTACGCCGGCCCGACCACGGCCGATACACCGCACCTGACCTGGTCCATCAGCAAAAGCCTGATGGCCACCGTTCTTGGCGTGGCCTATGGCGAAGGCTTGTTCAGGCTCCAGGACCCGGTACAAAAATTTTACCCGCCACTCAAAAAGCACCCGGACCTGACCATGGCCGACCTGCTGCACTGGGCATCGGGCCTGGACTGGCAGGAGGACTATGAATATGCACCGTTGAAGTCCTCGGTGGTGGCCATGCTCTATACCCGTGGCCACCCGGACATGGCCGCGTTCACCGCAGGTCACGATAGCTACGCCGCACCGGGGCAGGCGTTTCGTTATTCCAGCGGTGACAGCAATCTGTTGTCCGCCGCGTTGAAAACCATGGTCGGTCCGCAGCTCTATGCGGACTATCCCTGGAAGGCGTTGTTCGAGCCATTGGGTATTGGCCATGCGGTATGGGAAACCGACGCCACCGGCACATTCGTTGCCTCGTCCTATGCCTACCTCACGGCACGTGACCTGGCGCGCATCGGTTTGTTGATGGCCCGTGACGGCCGTTGGGGCGACAAGCAGCTGTTGCCCGGGGACTGGGTCGCCTTCAATCGCGAACCGTTCGCGCAGTACCGCGCCAATCAGGATGACGCGGTTCCCGGCGGTCATTGGTGGTTGAACCGGGCGGTCGAGGGCGCGTCACGCCCCTGGCCCGATGCCCCCGCCGACACATTCGCTGCGCTGGGGCACTGGGGGCAAGCGATGTACGTGATCCCAAGCCAGCGCCTGGTGATCGTGCGTTATGCCGATGATCGCGACGGCAGTTACCGGCACAACGAACTGCTCAACCTCGCGCTCAAGGCGTTCGCCGGGGAGGTGCAGCCATGACCGTCTTGTTGCGCCGCCGTCCGATTCGTTCCCTGCTGCTGATCCTGCTGCTGGTGATACTGGGGTGGACCTGGCACGAACGCGTGGCGCTGTGGGCGTTCCCCGACATCATCAGCGCCTACACCGCCAAGGAGTACTGTTCGTGTCGTTATGTGATGCACAACGACGCCGAGTATTGCCATGCCTATGTAAAGCAGTGGCTGCCGGTCAGTGGCTTTACTGAAGACAGCACGGCCAGGCGTATCACCGTCAATGGCATGGGGCGCAGTAATAGCGCCGTATGGATCGGCGAGCACGAGGGCTGTCGTCTGTCTCCGTAACCGGCTCTTGCCGATGAATCAGGCAATGGCCTGAATTGAACTTGTGACGGATCAAGGACTCAAGGCAACAGAAAGTTTGCAAGCTGTGTCAGGCCAGTTAAGGTTCAGCACAGGTTTATCTGCCTTCCATGAGTTTCTATGTCCAAGCGGTCAGTCTGCAAAACCCTTGCTTGCCTGTTGTTGGCCGGTGCTTCGCTGTCGGTTCGTGCCGAATGGTATCTGGACGGCGAATCCTCGCGGCTGTCGTTCGTCAGCACCAAAAATGCCAGTGTTTCCGAGGTGCAGCGCTTTCTTGTATTGCATGGCAAGGTCGATCCCGAAGGGCTGGCGCAGGTAGAAGTCGAGCTTGATTCGATCAGCAGCGGCATCCCTTTGCGCGACGAGCGCATGCGCAAGGAGCTGTTCCAGATCCAGACGTTTCCCCAGGCACTGATCACCACACGCATCGACCTTCGCCCGATCAACGACCTGGCCCCCGGTGCGCAGCTGGAATTACGACTACCGCTGACCGTCGACCTGCATGGCAAACAACAGGTCTACAACGCCGAGCTGCTGGCCACGCGTCTCGATGATCGGCGCTTTCAGGTGGTGACCCTGGAACCGCTGGTGATCAATGCCGAAGACTTCGACCTGGCGCCGGGGCTGGAAGCGCTGCGCAAGGTCGCGGGATTGTCGGCCATCAGCTTGTCGGTGCCGGTGGGTGCGGTACTGATTTTCGCGGCGCGCTGACATGGCCGGCCCGATTTTCCCCTGGCGTGAAGGCAATCACTTTGAACTGCTGATCGATGGTCCGCAGTTTTTTCCGCGCATGCTGGTGGCGATTGCCCGCGCCGAAGAGCAGGTCGAACTGGAACTGTATCTGGTGGAAGCGGGCGCCTGTGCCGAGGCCATGGTGCAGGCGCTGGTCCAGGCCGCCGAGCGCGGAGTGCGGGTGCGTTGCCTGTTCGATGATTACGGCAGCCTCGCCTTTACCCTGGCCCTGCGTCAGCGACTGATGGCCGCCGGGGTGGAGTTGCGCTTCTACAACAGGCTGAGCTGGCGGCGTTGGGTGGGTAACTTTTACCGCGATCACCGCAAGTTGCTGCTGGTGGACCAGAGTCTGGCGGTGGTCGGGGGCACCGGCGTCACCGATGAGTTCTGGACGCCGGGCGAAGACGTGAGCGAATGGCATGAAGTGATGGTGGAAATCACCGGCCCGCTGGTCCTCGACTGGCAACTGCTGTTCGATCGCCAATGGATCGCCAACCGTCATCGTCGTGCATGGAAACCTGCCTCGCATTTCGGTTTGCCGAGGCTGCCCCGTGTACCGTCCAGGGGCGAAGGCATGGGCCGGGTCGCCTATGCCGACGCCCGTCAGCACCGGGACATTCTGCAATCGCTGATTCGCGCCTTGAACAGCGGCCAGCGGCGCATCTGGTTGGCCACACCGTATTTTCTGCCGACCTGGAAGGTCCGCCGTTCGCTGCGCCGTGCCGCCTCGCGGGGCGTGGATGTGCGCCTGCTGTTGACCGGGCCGCGCACCGATCACCCTTCGGTGCGTTATGCCGGACATCGCTATTACCCCAGGTTGCTCAAGGCCGGCGTGCGGATTTTCGAGTACCAGCCGTGCTTCCTGCACTTGAAGATGGTGCTGATCGATGACTGGGTGAGCATCGGTTCATGCAACTTCGATCACTGGAACCTGCGCTTCAACCTCGAGGCCAATCTCGAAGCCCTTGACCCCGGACTGACCCGGGCCGTGGCGGCGAGTTTCGAAACGGACTTTGCCCACAGTCAGCAGGTCAGCCTGGAGGAATGGCAGCGCCGGCCGCTGTGGCGGCGGGTCAAGCAGCGGGTGTGGGGGTGGGTGGACAGGTTGGTGGTGAATCTGCTGGATCGACGCGGATAACCCCGGGCTTTCTGGAAGCCACAAATTACTGTGGGAGCGGGCTTGCCCGCGATGAGGCCATAACATCCAACATCTATGTTGACTGTCAGGCCGCCATCGCGGGCAAGCCCGCTCCCACAGAGTTTTGCAGTGTGTCAGGGATTACAGCAATTCGAAGCTCTGCTGCGTCACGTCCTGAGAATCCAGGCCGATCTGCACGTTGAACTTGCCAGGTTCGGCCGCGTACTTGAGCTGGGCGTTGTAGAACTTCAGGTCGTCCTCGGTGATGGTGAAGTGCAGGACTTTCTGTTCGCCAGCCTTGAGCATCACTTTCTGGAAGTTTTTCAGTTCCTTGATCGGGCGGATCATCGAACCGGCCACGTCCTGGATATACAACTGAACCACGGTTTCGCCGTCACGCTTGCCGGTGTTTTTCACCGTGACGCTGGCATCGAGCTTGCCGGTCTTGTTCAGTGTGGTCGACGACAGCGCCATGTCGCTCAGGCTGAATTCGGTGTAGCTCAGGCCATAGCCGAACGGGAACAGGGGCCCGGTGGTGTCATCGAAGTACTGCGAGGTGTAGTTGCCCGGTTTGCCCGGCGTGAATGGCCGGCCAATGGTCAGGTGGTTGTAGTAGGTCGGAATCTGGCCCACCGAGCGTGGAATGGTGATCGGCAGTTTGCCCGACGGGTTGTAGTCGCCGAACAGCACGTCGGCGATGGCGTTGCCGCCCTCGGTGCCGCTGAACCAGGTTTCCAGGATCGCGTCCGCCTGCTCCTTCTCTTCGAGAATCGTCAGCGGCCGGCCGTTCATCAACACCAGTACCAGCGGTTTGCCGGTGGCCTTGAGAGCACGGATCAGCTCGCGCTGGTTCTCCGGAATGTTCAGGTCGGTACGGCTCGACGACTCGTGGGACATGCCACGGGATTCGCCGACCGCGGCGACGATGACGTCCGAATCCTTGGCCGCTTTCACGGCTTCATCGATCAGCTCGTTGGCCGGACGTGGATCATCCACCACTTCCGGAGCATCGAAGTTGAGGAAGTTCAGGTAATCGAGAATCTTTTTGTCGCTGGTGATGTTGGCGCCACGGGCGTAGACCAGCGTCGATTTGTCACCCAGAGCGTTGCTCATGCCATCGAACAGGGTGACCGATTGCGCCGGGCGACCGGCGGCGGCCCAGCTGCCCATCATGTCGATTGGTGCCTTGGCCAGTGGGCCGACCAGGGCGATTTTCGCGGTTTTCTTCAGTGGCAGTGTTTCGTTGCGGTTTTGCAGCAACACCAGGCTGCGACGGGCCACGTCGCGGGCCTCGGTGCGGTGCAGGCGACTGTCGGCGTAGGTATCGGCCGGGTCATCCTCGGCCTTGCCGATGCGCAGGTACGGATCCTTGAACAGGCCCATGTCGTACTTGGCGTCCAGCACCGCACGCACGGCATTGTCGATGTCGCTCTGCTTGATCTCGCCGGATTTCAACAGCCCGGGCAGCTCCTTGCCGTACAGCGTGTCGTTCATGCTCATGTGGATGCCGGCCTTGATCGCCAGCTTCGCGGCTTCGCGGCCATCGGCTGCCACGCCGTGCTTGATCAGTTCGAAAATCGCGCCGTGATCGCTCACAGCCAGGCCCTTGAAGCCCCATTGCTTGCGCAGCAGGTCGTTCATCAGCCAGGTATTAGCGGTGGCCGGTACGCCGTTGATCGAGTTCAGCGCGACCATCACGCCACCGGCGCCGGCGTCGATCGCCGCACGGTAGGGGGGCAGGTAGTCCTGGTACATCTTGACCGGGCTCATGTCGACCACGTTGTAGTCGCGGCCGCCTTCGACGGCGCCATACAGGGCAAAATGCTTGACGCTGGCCATGATGCTGTCGGCGGCGTTCGCGCCGCTACCCTGGAAGGCCTTGACCATCACCCCGGCGATACGCGACACCAGATAAGTGTCCTCGCCGAACCCTTCGGAGGTGCGTCCCCAGCGCGGGTCGCGGGAGATGTCGACCATGGGCGCGAAGGTGATGTCGAGGCTGTCGGACGCGGCTTCCTTGGCCGCGATGCGCCCGGACAGGCCAATGGCGTCCATGTCCCAGCTCGAGGCCAGGGCCAGCGGGATCGGGAAAATGGTGCGGTGGCCATGGATCACGTCATAGGCGAAGAACATCGGGATCTTCAACCGGCTGCGCATGGCGGCGTCCTGCATCGGACGGTTTTCCGGGCGGGTGATCGAGTTGAACGTACCGCCGATGTTGCCGGCTGCGATTTCCTTGCGGATCAGCTCGCGCGGCATTTCCGGGCCGATGCTGATCAGGCGCAACTGGCCGATTTTTTCTTCGAGGGTCATCTGCTTCATCAGGTTGCTGACGAAGGCTTCCTTGTTTTCCAGAGGTGCGGGCGTCGTGGCGGCCAAGACGTTATGACTGGCCAGGCTGACGAACAGGCCCAGCAAACACAGCTTCTTCATGAATTGTTTTCTCAAGGGCCCAAGCGGCGATGCACACGCCGGCCAGCCAAAATTTAGGGAGCGTCTATTGTTGTTCGGGTGCCGGCTCAAAAAACGAGAGCCAAAAAACGAGTGCCCAATGGCATTCGAACACCGGATGCGTTGTTTTGCGCAGGGCATCTTTTAGCCCATTGACCCGATGCAATCCAGCGGCGCGGCCGATTATGCCCCAAGAGCCGCTCGAGAGGGTTGCCGGTTGTTTTTTCCATGCAAGGTGAAGGGAGTATCACGCTGATGAATGTTCGACAGACCCGCCGGTCGCGGCTGCAGATCGCCACGTTGCTGGTATTGGCCACGCTGCTGACCGCTTGTGGCATCAATAACATCCCGACGCTCGATGAGCAGGCCAAGGCAGCCTGGGGGCAAGTGCAGAACCAGTATCAGCGTCGTGCCGACCTTATTCCCAACCTGGTGGAGACCGTCAAGGGCTACGCCGCCCATGAACAGGAAACGCTCACGGCCGTCATCGAGGCCAGGGCCAAGGCCACCTCGATACAGGTCGACGCTTCCACGCTGGACAACCCCGAGAAGCTCAAGCAGTACCAACAGGCCCAGGATCAACTCAGTGGCGCCCTGAGTCGCTTGATGGTGGTGTCCGAGCGTTACCCGGACCTCAAGGCCAACCAGAACTTCCTCGCCCTGCAATCGCAACTCGAAGGTACCGAGAACCGGATCAGCGTCGCCCGGCGCGACTTCATTCTCGCCGTGCAGAATTACAACACCGAAATCCGCACCTTTCCCGGTCGTCTGTGGCACAGCGTGATGTACAGCAACCTGCCGGTTCGCGAGACCTTCGAGGCCACGCAAGGGGCGGAAAAGGCACCCGAGGTGAAATTCTGAAGCCAGGCGCATGCCCCGGCAGCGCCTGCAGGGGTGACACCTGTGAATGAGGTTGCCAATGCGAGTGTTTAAATCAGCCCTGGTCCTTCTGCTCTGGATGTTGGCGCTGACGGCCCAGGCTGAATTGAAGTTCCCGCCGTTGACCGGGAGGGTCGTGGATAACGCCCAAATGATCGAACCGTCGGTGCGCGAGCAGCTTGCCCAGCAGTTACAGGCCCACGAGAAAGCCACTGGCGAGCAACTGGTGATCGTGACATTACCGGACTTGCAGGGCACCGACATTGCCGACTTCGGCTATCAACTGGGCCGCTACTGGGGCATCGGCCAGAAAGGCAGGAATAACGGTGCGTTGCTGATCATTGCCCGCGATGAGCGCAAACTGCGCATAGAAGTCGGTTATGGGCTGGAAGATCGCCTGACCGATGCCCAGGCGTCGGTGATCATTCACCAGGTGATCACACCGGCGTTCAAGGCCGGCAATTACAGCAAGGGCATCAGCGACGGGGTGTCGGCGATGCTGGTGGTGCTGGGCGGCAATCCCCTGGACGAGCCCTCGACGGTGTTCGAGTCCGGCGGCGATCCGAATGATGATTTCGTCTCGCGGCATCCGGGACTGTTCGTCTTTTTGGTGCTGTTGTTCATCCTGACTGTTTTTGTCTGCCAGATGCTCGGTATCCTTCCCGCCGGCCGCGGCGGATCGGGTGGCTCCCGAGGCGGTTTCGGTGGTGGAGGCTTCGGCGGCGGTGGCGGCTTCAGCGGTGGCGGGGGCAGCTTCGGGGGCGGTGGCTCGTCGGGCGGCTGGTAACGATACGTGCATAAAAACAATCGCGAACGAGCATTTTCAAGACATGGCATTACTGACTGAACACGAACAGCGCAAAGTCGCCGAGGCCATTGCCCGTGTCGAGCGCGACACCGATGCGGAGCTGGTCACCGTGCTGGCGGCACGGGCCGACGACTATGCATACATCCCGCTGCTATGGGCCAGTCTGCTGGCACTGGTGGTTCCAGGCGTCGTGCATTACCTGACGGGCTGGCTGACGATGCACAGCCTGCTGCTGGTGCAATGGATAGTCTTCATCGTCCTGTGCCTGGTGTTTCGCCTGCCGAAAATCACCACCCACTTGATCCCGCGCTCGGTGCGTCACTGGCGCGCTTCAAATCTTGCGCGTCGGCAGTTTCTCGAACAGAACCTGCACCACACCGCAGGCGGTACCGGCATGCTGATCTTCGTATCCGAAGCCGAGCGCTATGTGGAAATTCTGGTTGACGAAGGCATCTCCAGCCGGCTCGACAACAAGAACTGGGACGCGATTGTCGCCGCGTTCACCCAACAGGTACGGCAAGGGCAGACGCTGCAGGGTTTCGTCAATTGTGTCGAGGCGTGCGGCCAATTGCTTAAAGTGCATGTGCCCGTGACGCAAGTGCGCAACGAGCTGCCGAACCGTCTGGTGGTGCTCGGCTAAGTCCTGATCCAGAGCGCTTTTGTGGCTCGCCCGGATACAACTGCCGCGTGTTGTCCGCCATCGGACCGATCTTCAACATCCCCCTCCAACAGCGAACGCTCTGCAACGGGCGTTCCTTCGTGGAGGGAATACTTATGTCAACGCATCAAACGCTAGACGTCTTTGCCGATCCGGTCGCCACTCGCGGTGAAAATCCGCCACCGGCGCAATTGACCGTGAAGGAGAGGCAAGCCTTGTTGTGGTGCTCCAAAGGCAAGACTTCCTGGGAAATCGCCAGGATTCAAAATTGCTCGGAAGCCACGGTCAATTTTCATTTCTCCAATATCCGCCGCAAATTCGCGGTGCGATCACGTTGTGCCGCAGTGCTCAAAGCCATTGAGTCGGGGGTCATCAGCCAGGGTTCGACTGTCGTTCGAGGTGTCCATGACACTGACTGACTCGGCCTACAACGGTATTGGCGGCCTCATGCTGGGGCTGGGGATCGCGACACTGCCTTCGATCGATGGTGAAGCGCTGTTCGGCGCGGCGCTGGGGGCATGGCTGGTGACCACCACCCGCAGCAACTTCAAGGCCTGGCAGAGAATCGGTTCCTGGATGTTGTCGGCAGGCGTGGGTTATCTATTCACCCCCGTCGCACTGGCGATGGTCCCGTTCCTGACCACGGGCGTGACGGCGTTTTTCTGTGCGCTGATTGTCATCCCCATCAGTATCAAGCTCATGCAATGGATTGATGGCGCCGGTCTTGGCGAAATCATTCGCCATTTCAGGGGGCGAGGATGATGGGCAATGAAATGGCGGCGCTGATTCTTGTGACCGGTGTTGCTCATTTACTGAGTGCATTCAGGCTGGCGTGTTATCAGCGTGATGATAAGGATCACCGTTGGCGTGTCGGTCTGTTGACCAGTCTGCTGGGTGGCATGTCATGTATCGCCGGCATGGACGTATTGCTGGCTTTCGAGCCGGTCAGCCTGTGGCACACCGTTACAAGTGTTTTGTCATGTGTGGTCATTATTCGCAGTGGCGGGAAGATCATTGTGTTGTGGAGTGCCTTGAAGCCATGAACGCTGAGTTGCCTGTAACTTCAAGTTTCGCTCGAGTGTTGTAGCGATGAAAGGATGGAGGCCATTTCCGAAAGTTTGAGTTCCAGGTCACGCAGGCGTCGCTTTTCTTCCAGCGTGTTCTGAATGGCGCAGCGATCGGCTTCGTCAAGCAAGCGCCACAACGCGAGAATGGTGTTCTCTTGTTGAGTGTATTGCTCGGTCTCATTGAACGTTTGGTCTGAAGCGGCACGTCGGATAGGACCCTCACCCAGTAGCAACCAGTCCAGGGAGATGCCTCGAGCTTGTGCAATGTCTACGCATAATGAGTATGGCGTGCTGTCGCGACCTTTCCAGCTGCTAAGGGTTTGCGGGCTGATCTGCAACGCTGAAGACAAAGAAGCGTCAGTTTTAGTGCCTGTAATGAGCTTTAAACGAGCCAGGACGTCTTGTGATTTTTTGCTACGCAATTTGAGCCTCTTCCTTTTGACATATGCTTTTTGAGTGCCTAAGTTATGCGTAATGAGTACTTTTTTTCATTTAAGTAATCAATCATCAACTATGAATCAGAAGAATACGATGTCGAAACTTCCTAATGTTATCAGGGTGATTTCCTACGAGCTTGGCTCGTGCCCCTTACGTAAATACCCGTTACACGTCCCTCTGACTGGCGGGGATTTTTCACCGGGCAAAACTGCCGGGCTCAACACTTCAAACAGTATTGCGTTTGATCAAATCCAGTGCCACCCAATGACCGTCGGGATACCAGCATGAGTACTTATAAAATGGTGTGTCCGCACTGTTTGAGCCGGATGCGTATCCGAACCAGCGAGGGGCGGCATATATTTCTACGGGTGGCCTATTTGCAATGTACGTCGGAAGCCTGTGGCTGGTCGGTTCGCGCCGAGTTTGAAATGACCCACGAACTTTCCCCCAGCGGCATGCCCAATCCTGCGGTGCATCTGCCCTGCGCCGGCCCGGATTTGCGCCGCGCCGCCCGACCCGTCGTGGAAAATGCACCCTCGGCGGACACTCGGCAGGAGTCATAGGCATGGCTGAATCCGATGAGAATCCGGCGTTGAACCAGGAGCTGCTGGCCATTGCCCACGCGTTCCTCGCCCGCCATGAAAGTGAGGGGTTGATCGATGATCAGGTCTTGTTCTGTCGTGCGGTGAAGCATCTGGTAAGTGTGGATGTGCCCATGCATCTGGCGGAAAAACTGGTCAGCCATGCTTATGGAATACTCAAGTCCACGAATGATCGCCGACGGCTGGATATCACGGCGAGCTCTGAAACCGTCGCCGTGATCACTGACCCGGCCAATGGTTTTACCTGGGCGGTACCGGTAGGACTGATCGTCAAATACATCATCAATTCGCCGACCAGTCGCCGACTTCGGTTGGTGGAGCCCTGAAGTTTCAACAGGCCTGTTCAGGTCCTGGGCGGCGTGACCAGGACCTGCGAAAAAATAACCCCGTGCCCAAAATTCCCATCCCCCCTAAAATACCCGGCATTCCCCGATACGCATCGCCCGAGGCCGTTTTTTCCATGTCTGTCAACGCCACTCCCGTCAGCCCCGTACCGGATCATCACGCCCGGTTCATCGACTTGCTGCAGACCAGCCTCGATCAAAACGCCTTTATCAAGCTGGTGCTGGCCAAGTACGTCGGTGATGAAACCGACCTGCAGCGGATTATCGTCAAGGCGGTCACTATCAAGGCACAGCCGTGCCTGAGCTTCGTTTACCGCTACAAGACGCGCGATATCACCCGGAACCTGCCGTTGGCAGAAGGTGTGGCGACCATTGCCGGGCTGTTGCCGGCATCGTTCAAGAATGCGCATTTGTTGTCGCTGACCGATGAAGCCCAGCTCGAATACAGCAAAAAGGGCAAGAGTTCTCTGTTTCAGAGCAAACCCCAGCAATTGCGAGAAGCGCCGTCAGCTGAGCACAATCGCGAGAAAAACCGCTTCCTTGATCTCGGTCGGCCCTTTCTGGCCGATCTCGGTGTGACCAACAAGCAGCATGAGCTGATCCCGGCCATGTCGCGCAAATGGAAGCAGATCAACAAATTCATTGAGGTCTTCAGTCATGCGCTGACTTCATCGCCACTGGCACTGGATAAACCGGTACGCGTGGCGGATTTCGGATCGGGCAAGGGCTACCTGACCTTCGCCATTCACGACTACCTGCGCAATACCTTGAAGGCTGAAGGTGAAGTGACCGGCGTCGAGCTTCGTGAAGACATGGTCACCCTGTGTAACGCAGCTGCGGCCAAACTCGAGCATCCGGGACTGGTGTTCAAATGCGGAGACGTGCGCAGCGTGACGCCGAGCGAACTGGACGTGATGATTGCGCTGCACGCCTGCGACATCGCCACCGACTATGCGATTCATACCGGCATTCGTTCCGGCGCATCGATCATCATGTGCTCGCCGTGCTGCCACAAGCAGATTCGCCTGCAGATCCAGAGCCCGGCGCTGCTCAAACCGATGCTGCAGTATGGCTTGCATCTGGGCCAGCAGGCGGAAATGGTCACCGACAGTCTGCGCGCGCTGTTCCTGGAAGCCTGCGGTTATGAAACCAAGGTATTCGAGTTCATCTCACTGGAACACACCAACAAGAACAAGATGATCCTGGCGGTCAAGCGGGCAGTCCCGGAGGATCCGGCCCCGTTGCTGGCCAGGATTCAGGAATTGAAGGATTTCTACCGGATTACCGACCATTGCCTGGAAACGCTGCTGCGGGCCGACGGTTACCTCTGAATTTTATTTTGTAGGAGCCAGGCTTGCCGGCGAAGGCGTTCTCTTGGCCGCCGCTGAACGCAATGTCCCCTTCGCCGGCAAGCCTGGCTCCTACAGCGAAGGCAATTTCATTGCCGCCGCAAGACGCAAGGCCGCCTTCGCCGGCAAGCCGTGCTCCTACAGCGTTACGCCACAACGCCAATTCGCGGGCACCAACATATCCGTAGCCAGGATCATGCAGCGGCCACGCGTGCCGGGCGCACGCTGGTCTTGCGCCCGAGCATCACCGTGACAATCACTCCGGCGGCGAACAGCCAGGTGATCGGCTCGACGTGTTCACCGAAGAACAGCGCTGAAAAGGCGATGGTGAAGAAGATTTGCAGCAACTGGATCTGACTGACCCGGGCAATGCCGCCCATGGCCAGACCGGCATACCAGGCAAAGAAACCGATGAATTGCGAAAACAGCGAGACGTAGCCAAAAGCCCACCAGGTCCTGGCCGAAATCCCGCCTTGATGTTGCAGCGCCAGATAGACCACCGGTCCGATCAGCAGCGGCGTCGACAGTACCAGGGCCCAGCAGATCACCTGCCAGCCACCCATTTCCCGGGCCAGTCGGCCGCCTTCGGCATACCCCAGTCCGCCCACTGCAATGGCTCCGAGCATCAGCAAATCACCGACCTGAATGCTTCCGGCACCGCTGATCAGTGCATAACCGAGCACCAGTGCACTACCCAATGCTGCGCAGGCCCAAAAGGCTTTCGACGGACGCTCATAGGACAGCCACGCGGCGTACAGCGCCACGCACAGCGGTTGCAGACCGTTGACCAGTGCTCCATGTGACGCCGGCAGCGTTTGCATCGCCCAGGCCGAGAGCACCGGGAAGCCAAGAATGACCCCGGCCGCCACCAGCGCCAGGCCTTTGACCTGTTTCCAGCTCGGCCATTTTTCCCGACGCCACAGCAACAGCACGGCCGCCGGCACTGCTGCGAACAGCGCACGACCCAGGCCATTGAGCAGTGGATGGAGTTCCTGCACGACGATCCGCGTGAAGGGCAGGGTGAGGCTGAAGATGACGACGCCGAGCAGGCCCAGGGCCATGCCGGTGTTTTCGCGGGTGGACATGATGGCAACCGGAATGTTGGGGGATGGGAGAAGCCTTCATCTAGCCATAAAACCGGGGTGGGCCACTGTTACAGCTAGGCGCGGAGTTGTCCGTACAGTTTGACGGCCCCTTCGCGGGCAAGCCTCGCTCCTACGGGGGCAATGTGAATTCTGTAGGAGCGAGGCTTGCCCGCGAACAGCGAACGGTCTGTCAGGTAATAGCCGGCTGTTACCTCATTCATCAGATAAGGACTACCTTGAATACTCCTGCATGCCTACGCATTTTCCAGAGGAGTCTTCACCATGGCGGCTAAAAAAATTCTGATGCTGGTCGGCGATTACGTCGAGGATTATGAAGTGATGGTGCCGTTTCAGGCCCTTTCGATGGTCGGACATGTGGTGCACGCGGTATGCCCGGACAAAAGTGCCGGTCAGATCGTACGCACAGCCATCCATGACTTCGAAGGCGACCAGACCTACAGCGAAAAACCTGGTCATCTGTTTGCCTTGAATTTTGATTTTGCCAAGGTCAGCGCCGCCGACTATGACGCCTTGCTGGTGCCCGGTGGTCGTGCACCGGAGTACCTGCGTCTGAACGAAAAAGTCCTGGAGCTGGTTCGTGCTTTCGATCAATCCGGCAAACCGATTGCCGCCGTGTGCCACGGTGCCCAGCTGCTGGCGGCGGCAGGCATTCTGGAAGGGCGTGAGTGCAGCGCTTATCCGGCGTGTGCTCCCGAAGTGCGTCTGGCGGGCGGGACGTACATCGATATTCCGGTGACGGACGGCCATGTTCAAGGCAACCTGGCCACGGCACCTGCCTGGCCGGCCCACCCAAGTTGGCTCGCCGGTTTCCTCGGGCTGTTGGGCACCAAAATCACGCTGTAACGAGGGATCTTTCGATGTGCGAGCTCTACGTCAAGGCCGACCCGATCCTTTATGAATCGCGCTCCCGATCGCTGCGTATCTGCGGGGTCGTGACCACCCTGCGTCTGGAAAACCAGTTCTGGGACATCCTCAGCGAAATCGCCGAAGTCGACGGCATGACGACCAACCAATTGATCGCCAAGCTGTACGAAGAGGTGATGGATTATCGCGGCGAGGCGGTGAATTTCGCCTCGTTTCTGCGGGTGAGCTGCACACGGTATCTGAGTCAGCGGCGGGCGGTGGCGCCGCCGTTGTCGGTGATTCGCTCGGTTGTGAATTAGAAAGTGCGCGTCGCCCCTTTCGCGAGCAGGCTCGCTCCCACATTGGATTGCATTTTCGTGTGGGAGCGAGCCTGCTCGCGAAAGCGTTCTTGAAGGCGACAGAAATATCTCTCTGGTCTTTACTCTGAAGCGCGCTACCTCCCAATCGCCCAGGAGCACGAGCATGTCCGGATGGTACGAAGTGAGTAAAAGCAGCAGCGGTCAATTCAGGTTTGTGCTGAAGGCGGCCAATGCCGAAACCATACTGACCAGTGAGCTGTACACGACCCACTCTGCGGCCGCGAACGGCATCGCGTCCGTCCAGGTCAATAGCCCGCTGGATGAGCGCTACGAACGGAAAGCCACCAAGGATGGGCATCCTTATTTCAATCTCAGAGCGGCTAACCACGAAATTGTCGGCAGCAGTGAGGCTTACTCTTCAGACGTTGCAATGGAAAAAGGCATTGCCAGCGTAAAGGCCAACGGGCCGACCAAAGTGATCAAGGACAAGACCCTGCCGGTGCTGTGAACACAAAACCAACACCGGACCCTGTGGGAGCGGGCTTGTCCGCGAAGGCACCCGCCACTAATCCTCGACCGGAACAGCCAGTTTCGGGTTACCGAGCGCATGCGTCTTCGAATCAAAAAAACGCAATTGGCATCCAGTGTCCTCGAACACCTTGGCGTAATAGCGTTTCTGATGCTGGATAAATGCCTTGCTGCGAGGGTAGATCGAGATGGCCACGACCTTCGGCTTCGCCTGGCGCAAAGCGTGCACGATATGGTTGTCCTGCTCGCCCAGTGCATGCCCGAAAATGCACAAGCCGTCGCCGTGGCTGAGCAGCTGGTCGTAGCAGAACGACAGATAATCCGAGCTGCGAATGGTCTTGAGCTTGTCTTGCGTCGGGCCTTCGTTGACGAACAGCGGCACGTCGTCGAGGGTCCTGATTGTGTTGTTGATGGCGAAATTGCCCAGCAACGTACCCTCGGTTGACATCAGTTTGCGCGCGGTGCCGTCCTGATTGCGCACCAGATGCAGGCCGCCATGCAGGTAGAGCAAGCGAGTCTTGTCGGTATGGGTGGCGCTCAGGTCGAACGCGGGCTCGGTGCCCTGAAACAGATCGGTGATCGCCTCGGGTTGTTGCTCGATGGCCCAGTAACTGAGCAAGTCATAGTTGGTGGTGAACACCGTGCGATAGGTGCCCAGTTCCTGACCGATTGTCGAAAGCGTCGAGGGCTCTACCAGCCGCCATGGAATGTGCACGGCGTGCACGGTGTTGATCAGGGCTTCCTTGATCGCGTAGTAACGATTGCGCGGCGCGGCGGAGCTGACGGCCAGGGCCTTGTTGACCCGGCTGGTGGTCTTCAGGGCGCTGAGCACCTGCTCGAAACTGCGCGTTTGCATCGCATCGAACACGCTCAGCTCGGACGGGCTCAGGGGTTTTTCTTCGACGGTGCGGGCATTTTCGAACAACGAGTCGTAGCCGAAGTCGTCCCACACCGCCCGGCTGGCGCCGTTGCCCACCAGCAGGCCACCGAACGCAGCGCTCGTGCGCAGGGTGTTCCAGTCTTCAAGGTTGGCATCGACATCCTGGATATCGGTCATTGCGATCAAAGTCTCAAAACAAGGGAAGCGAATGGGTGGCGACTTTATCACGGGGGGCATGCAGATTTTCCATCCTGCGTTTCAACCCGCCACGGCCTGAATGAAGAACGTTATGCTGCTGCTTTGCCCGAGACCCACATCGCCGAGCCCTCCATGCTGCAGAAAAGCCTGATCCGCCGCCTCGACCTGATCACCCTGCAACTGTTTGTCGCCGTCCACGAAGAGGGCACGCTGACCCGTGCTGCGTCGCGCGAGGCGATTGCGGTGTCGGCGGCGAGCAAGCGCTTGATGGAGCTGGAGCAAGCGCTGGATATCAGTCTGTTCGTGCGCCAGGCCAAGGGCATGACGCTGACCCCGGCCGGCGAAACCTTGTTGCATCACGCCCGGCAGATGTTGTTCAACGTCGAGAAAATGGGGCTGGAACTGGGCGAACACAGCCATGGCGTGCGCGGTTATGTGCGGATGCTCGCCAACCTGTCGGCGATCATCCAGTTCCTGCCGGAAGATTTGCGGGATTTCTCCGAACGTCATGCGCAGGTCAAGACCGACCTTGAAGAACGCCCCAGCGCCGGGGTGATTCAGGGCGTGCTCGATGGCGTGGCCGACCTCGGGATCTGCTCGGCCGACAGTGACGTCAAAGGCCTGCACAGCGTGTTGTACCGCCAGGACAAACTGGTGGTGTTGATGCCGGCGCACCATGCCCTGGCGAGCCGCTCGAGCCTGGCGTTCGCCGATACCCTGGACAGCGATTACGTCGGGTTGCATGCCGCCAGTTCGATCAACATGCGCACCCATGCCGCGGCGCGGCAGGCTGGAAAGGTGTTGCGGGTTCGCATTCATGTGCCTGGGTTTGATGCCATGTGCCGCATGGTTCAGGCCAACATGGGCATCGGTGTTCTTCCGCAGAAGGCCTATGAGTTGTTTGGCAGGGCATTGGGATTGCACGCGGTGCCGTTGATCGATGACTGGTCGGACCGTGCGTTGATATTGGTGGTACGCGATGAGGCCATGCTGTCGCCGGTGAGCCGGCTGTTGTTTGATCACTTGCGTGGGGGTGACTGAGTTTTTGGGTTGGGTCAGCGGGCCCCATCGCGAGCAGGCTCGCTCCCACAGAGGATGTGTGTGGGCCACAGTTTCAGTGTGGGAGCGAGCCTGCTCGCGATGGCGGACTTGAGGTTGCGTTCGCGTTTCGCGAACGCTCGTTGCCGAGTGAAGGTTGGATTCACAGGACGCCGTTCCTCTAGCCTTGGTACATAGTCCAAGAACAAGAGGTAACCCGCGATGACTGCCCCCTTGAGTGCAATCAAAGTGATCGAGATCGGCACGCTGATCGCCGCGCCGTTTGCCGCGCGCATGCTGGCCGAGTTCGGCGCCGAGGTGATCAAGATCGAAGCCATGGGGCAGGGCGATCCCCTGCGCAAATGGCGCAAGCTGCACGAAGGCACCTCGTTGTGGTGGTACTTGCAGTCGCGCAACAAGAAGTCCCTGGCGCTTAACCTCAAATCCCCCGAAGGCATCGAACTGGTCAAGCAACTGGCGACCAGCGCCGATGTACTGATTGAAAACCTGCGCCCCGGTGCACTGGAAAAACTCGGCCTGGGCTGGGATGTGCTGCACGCCCTCAACCCCAACCTGACGCTGGTGCGGATCTCCGGTTACGGCCAGACCGGTCCCTATCGTGATCGCCCGGGGTTCGGGGCCATCGGCGAAGCCATGGGCGGCATTCGTTACACCACCGGCACCCCCGGTTCGCCGCCTGCGAGGGTTGGGGTCAGCCTGGGCGACTCGCTCGCTTCGCTGCACGCGGTGATCGGCGCGCTGATGTCGCTGCTGCGGGTCAAGACCGGACAGGGTGAAGGGCAAATCGTCGACGTGTCGCTGGCCGAAAGCGTATTCAACGTCATGGAAAGCCTGGTGCCGGAATACGACATGCTCGGCCATGTTCGTGAGCGCAGTGGCGGTGCGTTGCCGGGTATTGCGCCTTCCAACACCTACCTCACAGGCGATGGCGCCTATGTGGTCATTGCCGGTAACAGCGACCCGATCTATCGTCGCCTGATGAACGTGATTGGCCGCACCGATCTGGCCGAAGCGCCCGAGTTCGCCCATAACGATGGGCGTGCGGCCAAGAGCAATCTGCTCGATGCGGCGATTACCCACTGGACCAGCAGCCTGCCGATAGACGATGTGCTGATGGCGCTGGAAGCCGCCGAAGTGCCGGCCGGGCGAATTTACTCGGTGGCCGATATCGTGGCCGATCCGCATTATCGCGCACGGGACATGCTGCTGGACGCCGAGCTCCCCGGCGGCGCCACAGTGAAGATGCCGGGTATCGTGCCGAAACTCTCGCAGACCCCCGGTGGCGTCAACTGGTCGGGCCCCGGACTGGGCCAGCACACCGACGACATCCTCGCGCAACTGGGGCTCACAAAGACGGATATCGAACGCCTGAAGGGCGAAGGGGTGGTGCAATGATCACTGACTATTCCGATCACCTGATCGTTCAGGAAGTCTCCCCGCGCGACGGCTTGCAGATCGAGCCGACCTGGGTTGAAACCGTCGACAAGATCGCGTTGATCGATCAATTGTCCCTGGCCGGGTTCAGCCGCATCGAAGCCGGTTCGTTCGTATCGCCCAAGGCCATACCGGCACTGCGTGATGGCGAGGCAGTGTTCAAGGGTATTGCTCGCCAGCCGGGGGTGATCTATGTCGCGCTGATCCCCAACCTCAAAGGTGCACAGCGGGCGCTGGCGACCCGGGCCGATGAATTGAATCTGGTGATGTCCGCCAGCCAGACTCACAACCTGGCGAACATGCGCATGCGCTGCGAAGACTCGCTGGCCGCGTTTGGCGAGATTGTCCAGTTCGTGCAGGGTATGCCGGTGCGGCTCAATGCCAGTATCGCCACCACCTTCGGTTGCCCGTTCGAGGGCAGGATCGATGAGGACCGGGTGCTGCAGATCGTCGAGGCCTATCAGGAGCTTGGCATTCAGGGCATCACGTTGGCCGACACCACCGGCATGGCCAACCCGCGTCAGGTCGACCGTCTGGTGCGACGGGTCCTTCAGCGGGTATCGCCGGCGGACCTGACCCTGCATTTCCACAACACCCGTGGCCTCGGCCTGTGCAATGTGCTGGCCGCCTACGAGGCCGGTGCCAGGCGCTTCGACGCGGCACTCGGCGGGCTGGGTGGTTGCCCGTTCGCGCCGGGCGCCTCAGGCAACATTTGCACCGAGGATCTGGTCAATCTGTGCGATGAAGTCGGCATTCGCACGGGCATCGATCTGCCCCTGTTGTTGAAACTGTCGCGAGGGCTGCCAGCACTGCTCGGCCATGAAGTGCCTGGCCAACTGGCCAAGGCCGGACGCAACTGCGACCTGCATCCCGTACCGTCCTGACCACGACACCCCTGTAGGAGCGAGCATGCTTGCGATGGTCGTCAACGATTACGCGGGCTGCCTGACGGAACGCGTTGCCCCGACGTGCTTCGCGAGCATGCTCGCTCCTACAGAAAGCCAAAACGCCAAAACGCCAGAAAACGAACATTTACCAGACAACAAAAACAATCGGACACCCTGAAAGGAAGTCCGCCTGGAGATACGCAATGAGCCTTAATGCATTGGAGGCCGGTGCGAACCCGGCTGCAGGTCACGACGAAGAAAAAGCGCTGGTCGGCAAAGTCGCCTGGCGGTTGATGCCGCTGATCATGGTCTGCTACCTGTTCGCGTTTTTCGACCGCATCAACATCAGTTTCGCCAAATTCCAGCTTCAGACCGACCTGAGCCTGAGCGACACCGCCTATGGTCTCGGCGCCGGGTTGTTCGTGGTCGGTTACGTGATTTTTGAAGTACCCAGCAACATGATGCTGTACAAGGTCGGCGCCCGTCGCTGGATCGCCCGGATCATGATGTCCTGGGGACTGGCGACGGCCCTGATGGTCTTCGTCAACAGCGAATGGCAATTCTATGTGCTGCGCTTCGTGATCGGTGCGATGGAAGCGGGTTTTGCCCCCGGTGTGCTGTATTACCTGACGCTGTGGTTTCCGCAGCACTATCGCGGTCGCATTACGTCGATGCTCTTCCTTTCATCGGCGTTCGCAGGTCTGGTGGGCGCTCCGTTCTCCGGTCTGGTATTGCAGCACCTGGACGGTGTGTTGCAAATGCGCGGCTGGCACTGGTTGTTCCTGCTCGGTGGCGTGCCGTGCATCGGTCTCGGTTTGCTGGTGCTGACCTTGCTCAAGGATCGCATCGAAGACGCCCACTGGTTGACGCCATCGGAAAAAACGCTGCTGGCCAGTCGCATCGCCCACCATGAGCCCCACAAGAGCGGCGGTTCACTGCTCGCGGCATTGAAGATTCCGGGTTTTCTGACCCTGGGCCTGATTTATTTCCTGATTCAAGTGGCGTCCTACGGCTTGAATTTCTGGGCACCGCAACTGATTCGCAGTGCCGGTACCGAGAGCCCGGTGATGATCGGTTTGCTGACGGCCATTCCCTACATATGTGGCGCCATCAGCATGGTGGTCATCGGGCGCTGGTCCGATGCCTCGGGCGAACGACGCAAGTTCGTCGCCGGTCTGGTCGCGGTGGGTGCGCTCGGTTTCTTCAGCGCCGGAATCTTCGCCAGCCACACGACTTTCCTGATCGTCGCATTAGGCCTGCTCGGTGCAGGGATCATCGCCTCCATCCCGAGCTTCTGGACCCTGCCACCGAAGTTGCTGGCCGGTGCCGGCGCGGGAGCCGCGGGCGGGATTGCGGTGATCAACACCCTGGGGCAGTTCGGCGGCATCGTCAGCCCGGTGATGGTCGGGCGGATCAAGGACATGACCGGCAGCACCACCCCGGCGTTGTACGTCATCGGTGTCTGTGCGCTGATTGCGGTGGCGCTGCTGTTGTGGGGGTTGCCGCAGAAATTGCGGACGCTGGACAGGTTTTAAGGGTTCGCAGGCAACGCTGGTTCTTGCACGGACCACGCATCCGGGTAAAGGCTGGCGGTGGCTGCGATCACAGCAGTGCAATCTGCGCAGTCAGATGAACCGTTTCGCGAGCAGGCTCGCTCCCACAGAAATTTGAAGTACCCGATTTCATTCAATGTGGGAGCGAGCCTGCTCGCGAGGACGGGCTGAAAATCGCCACTGCGTTGTCGGCTTACCCCTCGACCCGCCATCAACAAAGCGGGTTTCTTCCTTTCGCCGCCAGGCCTCTGGCGGTGCCTTCCCTTGAACCTCGACGCTCGAGGTTGAAGTCTATGCGGCTGGCGGCGAGTCCCCAGTGTCTTTGCTGGGGAATGCACTTCTTCGACGATCAGTCAGTCACCACCCAATAACCTGATATAAACTGGCCACCATTCACCAAACAGTTCAAAAGGACTTTCCGTGACCCCTTCGTTGCTAATGGCCGTTCTCGCTTCAGGCTTTATTTACGGGATCACGCCTGGGCCAGGTGTGTTGGCGGTGTTCGGGATCGGCGCGGCGCATGGACGGCGGGCCGGGGCGGGGTTTCTTTGCGGGCATTTGCTGGGGGATGTGATCTGGTGCAGCACGGCACTGGTGGCGATTGTCGGCGCGCGGGAAATCGGCAGCACTGCGTTTGACGTACTGGGCCTGCTCAGCGGGCTGTATCTGTTCTGGCTCGGTTTTCGTGCGGTTCGTGCGCGTCGCAGCGCCGGAGAATCACCGCAAGGACCGGCGCGTCAGCCGTTCTGGCATGGCATTGTGTTTGGCCTGACCAATCCGAAGGCCTATCCGGTGGCCGTGGCGACCTTCACTGCGCTGTTGTCCAGCCGCGCCGAATTGTTGACCTGGTCGATGCTGCCGTGGCTGATTTTTCTGAGCTTCGTCGGTGGCCTGATCGCCTACGCTATCCTCATCGGCATTGTCGGGGCGCGCCGGGTGCGCACCCTGTATCAGCGCCATGAGTTGGCGATTACCCGGCTGTGCGGGGTGATGTTCATCGGTTTTGCGATCAACGCCCTGACGCACGCGCTGCCGGGGCTGGTGGCGAACAGGGCTTGAAGCTGATTGCAAGGCTGCATCGGCTGGATACACAGGGGCAGGGATGGTTTCTTATTGCTGCATAGTTCGGACACGTGCTCGGCACCATGACCACCAGAAATTCCGCTCCGTTGGCGAGCTACATCGACCTTTTGCTGGATGCCGTTTGTGCGGTCGACAAACAAGGTCGCTTCGTATTTGTCAGTGCGGCCTGCGAGCGAATTTTCGGCTACAGCCCTGACGAACTGATCGGCCAGCAGATGATCGACCTGGTGCATCCGGCCGATCGCCAGCGCACCCTCGACGCTGCGCGAGAAATCATGGGCGGGGAACCCAAGCTGAATTTCGAAAACCGCTACCTGCGCAAGGATGGCCAGGTGGTGCACATCCTCTGGTCGGCGCGCTGGTCGGAAGTCGATCAACTGCGCATCGCCGTGGCCCGTGACATCACCGAGCGCAAGCAGGCTGAGTCTCGGCAGGCGGCGCTCTATGCGATTTCCGAGGCGGCACATGCGGCGGAAGACTTGCTGGCGCTGTTCAAGCGCGTTCATTTGATTATCGGCGAATGGCTGCCTGCGCTGAATTTCTCCGTGGCGTTGTATGACGAACACTGCGCCGAACTGAAGTTTCCGTACCACGTCGACGATCATGAGCCTCAGCCCGAGCAGCCCGGCACGATCACCGGACGCCTGTGTGGCGAGGTGATTCGTACCGGCTTGCCGATCCTGTTGACCCCGGATCAGGAGCAACCGCCGGTCGGTTTCGAGACGCTCGTGGCCGGACAGGAGGCGCCCTGTTGGCTGGGCGTGCCGTTGAACTCGCAGAAGGGCACCATTGGCGCGCTGATCGTTAAAAGCATGCCCGGTGGTGATCGCTACACCGAGCAGGATAAAGAACTGTTGCAGTATGTCTGCGCCCAGGTCGCAACGGCGATCGAACGCAAGCAATTGCACGCGCGCCTGCAACGCATGGCGCAGTACGACCAGTTGACCCAGTTGCCCAACCGTGAACTGCTGCGCGACCGGCTCAAGATTGCACTTGAAGCCGCGCGTGAAGAGGGCGGACGCATGGCATTGCTGTATGTCGACCTCGACCGCTTCAAGGAAGTCAACGACACCCATGGGCATGCGGTGGGTGACATGCTGTTGCAGACAGTTGCCAATCGCCTCAAAGGCTGTGTGCGAGAAACCGATACCGTGGCGCGTATCGGCGGGGACGAATTCGTGGTGTTGCTGCACAGCATCCATGCCTCGGGAGACGCCGACTGCGTGGCCGGGAAAATCCGCCAGGTCCTGGCCCAACCCTTGCGCCTGGATGGGCACAGCCTGAAAATCCAGCCGAGCATCGGTGTGGCGCAGTACCCCGAACATGGCACCGAAGAAAAGCAGCTGTTCAGGCATGCCGATGAAGCGATGTACTCGGCCAAGCGCGAACACCACCTGAGACTCGTCTGAACGTCCGCCACCGTTCGTCGTGGCGAACTCAGGTTTTCTAAACCTTTTGATAGACGCAAATTCAGATTCTATGCGGGCGCAAGCTTGTCGCGATCATTATCAAGAGGAAGAGAATCATGCCTAATTCAAGAAACTCGAACTCGGGAAACTTCGCCAACGATCGAACCAAGGCTTCTGAAGCCGGTCGCAAAGGCGGGAAAACCACCACCACGACCGTGGATAAAGAACCCTCCAAACCCGATATGGGCCGGAAAGGCGGACATAGCGATCAAAAATCTCGCTAACGGTTGCAGGTGGTTTTGATTGAGAAGCGGGGGCGAAAGCTCCCGTTTGAATTTCTGGAGGAGGGCGCGACCATGAACCGGATGGCCACCCGTTTTCGCAACAGCCTTTTTATCACCCTGTTGGGGTTCTGCGCCGGCAGCGCCCTGGCCCAGACGCCTGCCGAATTCATCAACGATGCTTCGGCCCAGGGCATCGCCGAAATCGAAACCAGTCGCCTGGCGCACCAGAAGTCCGAATCCAAAGAGGTCAAGGACTACACCATTGTCGTGATCAACGACCGCACCACTGCCAACCAGCATTTGGCCAGGATTGCCAAGCAACTGGATCTGCCGGTGGCGCCGCGCGAGGAAGTGATGGACAAGGCCAGAGCCTTGATGCCGCAAGTCATGGAGGGCGAGTCCTTCGATGAGGCCTATGCGGCGAATCAGGTGCAAACCACTGAGCAAGCCATTGAGCAACTTCAACAAACCGCGCTGACGACCGACGTGCCGCAGATCAAGGCGTACGCCGAAGAAACCCTGCCCAAACTGCAAAATCACCTGCAAATGGCTAGGGCTTTGCAAGCCAGCCGCTGACTGCCGATCAACATTCGTTCAGATTCTGCTTGCCCTTTTCCTGGACGACCGTGCCGTCCAGGGAAATGGTCAGGCCCTCGCCAAGACTGCGATAGTGCTTTCTCAGCGCTTCCAGCTCCTTCAGGTCCAGCGCTTCAAGTCCCAGCATCGCGTTCTGTGCTTCCTTTGTCACACGCAGCAACTCATCAACCTTCAAATGCAGAATATCCGTGTCGCGGTTCTGCGTGTTCTGGATCAGGAACACCATCAGGAACGTGATGATGGTGGTCGAGGTGTTGATGATCAGTTGCCAGGTGTCATTGAAGCCGAAAATCGGCCCACTCAAGCCCCACAGAAAAATCAGAAGGATCGCCACCAGGAATGTCTTCGGGCTACCGGCCCAAAGAGCGAGTTTCTGCGCGATTTTTGCGAATTTCATGGCCATTTTCCTTATCAGAGGGCGCCTGAAATTCAGACAGTGGCGGCGCTCTGAAAATTCGGCCCGGGCTTTGGTATGTCGTAAAAGGTGGTTTTGCGGGAGCACTACCCCTGGCCATCGCGGTATCGTAGTGAACAGGTTGTCGGCTTTGGCCCGAACAACGCACCGACAGGAGAACGCAATGAGTTGGTCCGCCAGACAATACGTCGCTTTTGAAGATGAACGCACCCGCCCCGCCCGTGACTTGCTGGCGGCCATTCCCGCTGCCGACGTGCGCACCGCCATCGACATCGGTTGTGGCCCCGGCAACTCTACCGAGTTGCTGGTGGAGCGCTTTACCGGCGCCACGGTGCGAGGGCTGGACAGCTCCACTGACATGATCGACGCCGCACGCAAGCGTTTGCCGCAGGTGCAGTTCGATATTGCCGATATCGACACCTGGAGCGACAACGGGCCCTTCGATTTGATTTTTGCCAATGCGGTATTGCAGTGGGTGCCTGATCACGCAGCGTTGCTGCCTTCGCTGGTGAGCAAACTGGCGCCCGGTGGCAGCCTGGCGATCCAGATGCCGGATAACCTCAACCAACCTTCCCACCGCTTGATGCGTGAAGTCGCGGCACAAGGGCCCTGGGCCGCCAGACTTTTGGGAGCCGCTACTCAGCGCACGGAAATGGCCGATGCCGGCACCTATTACTCGATGCTCAAGCCCCACTGTCGCCGCGTCGACGTGTGGCGCACCACCTATCATCATCCGCTGGCCGGTGGCGCCTCTGCGGTGGTCGAGTGGTTCAAGGGCAGCGGTTTGCGGCCCTTTCTCCAACCGCTGGATGAGGCGGAGCGTGCGCAGTATTTGAAGCAGTATCAAGCGGCCATCGAACAGGCCTATCCGGCGTTGGCCGATGGATCGGTACTGCTGCCGTTCCCGCGCCTGTTTCTGGTGGCCACTCGCTGAAATGAAAAAGGGATAGCTGTCACTTCTATCCCTTTTTTCGAATGCCGGGAACAATCACCGGGATTTGCTTTTCCTCGAACGTCTGGTACTCAGGTATTCAAAAACAAATGAAGAAAAGCCGAACAACCCGATCATTGAAATGATCAGTATCCCCAACTCTGAACTGTCCATATCGACCTCCTGGCGAACGGTGAGATGGCACAATAGGGCATCTGTCGTCAGGCTCAACGCAGGACTACGGCTTCTTTACCGGCGTTTGCGGTTCTATACGCAAACAATACGAGCTGCAACAGCAGGCGCTTAGCGTTGTACGCCAACCAGCATCAACATCGGCCGTTCTCGCTCCTCGGCCAGCGCAGGTTGCGCCGCGACCTCGGCATCGGACGGGCCCCATTCGTTGACGTGCCGGATGTCGAAGCCGGCTTCAATGAGCAGGTTGAGCAAGGTGCCAACTGTGCGGTGCTGTTTGACCACACCGTCCGCCAGCCAGTTGGTTACGCGTTCACCCTCCATTTGGTAGCAATCGACTGGCCAGCGCTTGCGACCTTTGATATCGATGATCCAGCCGGGATTGCGCGGCGCCATGAAGATCGGGTGTTCGATGGAAAACACGAAGCGCGCGCCAGGCTTCAGGGCGGCATGGAGGTTGGCGAACAGGCCCGGCAAATCCTTGATGTAATGCAACGCAAGAGAGCTGTAGGCAAGATCGAAACTGTTTGCCGGCAAATCGATGTGTTCCAGGTCGGCGTGCTCGTAACGGATGTTGGCGGCGCGGGTCGTGTTGCGCGCCCGCTCAAGCATTTTCTGCGAAACGTCCAGGCCAAGCAGGCTGGCGGCGCCTTGCTCACTGGCCCAACGGCAAAACCAGCCGTAACCGCAACCGAGGTCCACCACCTTCAAGCCCTGCATCGGTGGCAACATCGATTTCAGCGCAGGCCATTCCGGCGCGGCATCCAGGCCGCCTATCGAGCGGGCCATCTGGCTGTAGCCCAGGAAAAATCCGGGGTCGTCGTAGATGTTTTGAGTCATGTCAGGGTGCTCTGTCGAGTCATTTCATTGGCAACGCCAGACGTCGCCGTTTGGGTTCCCTCGAAAATGAAAGCGCGTGTTCGTCCACGGCTGCGCGGTGCAGAGGGTGATTGGAAACCCTAATGGTTCGGGCGGGGAAGGGAAACACGTCGAGCGTTGTGGATTTGTAAACGCGCCCCTGTGGGAGCGAGCCAGCTCGCGACGGTGGCTGAACAGATGACGACAGTGTCCGCCATTCAACTGACATTCATGTGCCACACGTAACAGGCTAATTCTCTTCCACAAAAAACCGGCCATTCAGGCCGGTTCATACACCGCAGTGGCCAGGTTCAGCCCTGCAAAACCTTCAGGGCCGCCGAAGCCAGAAAGCCGGAGCGGCTTTTCTCCTCCGGATGATGCAGAACGTACTCATCAATCCGATTGAGCAGGTAGCCAGGCAACGTGATGTTCAGTTTCTGAGCCTTGCCCAGGTATTTTGTAACGTCGATGTCCACCAGCGCCCAGGCACAACCCGCGTATTTCGGGTTGGCGGCGTGCAAGGTCACTTTATTGGCGGGCGGAATGGGTGAGCCGTCTTCGGCCAGAATTTCGAAATGGCCTTCAATGGCTTCCCGCGCCATGGCCATGGCATCGTCCAGGTCTTCCCCGGCGGAGAAGCATCCTGGAATGTCCGGTACTTCCACTCCCCAGGCGTGCTCTTCGTCGCCCATTGAAATCGCAATCGGGTAAAGCATGTTCAGTGTCCTCCAGGGACTCGGCGCATCGGGCTCGCTAGAGCAGCGCCTGTTGCAAAATACTGATGGCCGTTTTCTTGAGCAGGTCCTTTTTCGGATGAGGGACCGTCACCAGCCCCGGCTTCACCGGATGCTTGAAGTGATGATGACTCCCTCGGATTCGTACCAGATACCATCCATCCGCAACGAGCTGGCTTATCAAAAATCGGCTATTCACATCACCTCCCTGTGGTGTGCTTGTGGTTACTATACCTACTGATTTTTTGTTATCAACACTATAACCACCAAAACGTTCCAGTTTTTGGTGACTTCAGGCGACAGGGAGAGTCTAGGAGGGCGATGAAGTGATGGCTCAGGCGAGGCTGCAATGAAGCTTTCTTGTGTATTGCGAGAATTTTCAGGAGGTGTAAGAACTTCCAGATCCAGCCAAATTCCGGGCACAAAAAAACCGGCCATCAAGGCCGGTTTTTTCTTTGGCTGCATCCCCCGTCAAAATGACGTGAGACAAGAATCGATTGGAGCGGGTGAAGGGAATCGAACCCTTATTGGACAAAAGGGCAGGCGAAGTGTGTAAGTGTGTAAGTGTGTGTGGCCCCACACGAATTGCCTGGCTACCGTTTACGGCATGGTGGATCTCCATCGGCCTTTACTCACCTAGTGAGTACCGATTGAGATCTTCCCCACAAAAATTGCTATAGCAAGGGGGCAGTTCACTAGGCTGCCGCCCGATACCGACTCATCAGGTCTTAGCCGACTTCTATCAATCTCGAATGCTCATTCACTCCAATACCGCGCAGAAGGCCCCTGCAAAGGCTGCAAAGATTGATCAACTATTGTCCTGCAGCTCACGAATTGGAATGCCAGCATCGAACACGGTTTACGTTTTGATTGGCAACAGTCAACGTCGGTGTATGGGGTTATCTACAATGCTGTGGGTCTTCTGATCCGTTGCCTTCAAATGCACTCATCTTGTCCTTAAATCCGACTTCGACGATTTGCACCAAAATTAGCTCCAATTTTTGTTTACCTGTCACCATCGATCACGCTAATTTGCGGTTGGGATGGCACGGTGCCGCTATTGCGTGTCT
The DNA here is from genome assembly GCF_050280625.1 of Pseudomonas sp. NPDC089569. NCBI lineage: Bacteria > Pseudomonadati > Pseudomonadota > Gammaproteobacteria > Pseudomonadales > Pseudomonadaceae > Pseudomonas > Pseudomonas sp. NPDC089569. The sequence goes on along the minus strand of NZ_JBNNVQ010000018.1, from coordinate 8,394 downwards.
CCAGATTCACCTTGCATACGCTTGTCTCTGACCAGCTGTTACCTACCCTGACTCGGGACGGGATCATCAAATGTGTGTTCAACCGCATGAGGACTCTGCGGTTTCTGCTCTGTGGGAAGTGTTATGGACGGCGTCAGCTTCAAGCAGGTCGATCAGTATGCCCTGTGTTGTGTCGAGAATTTTTCTGATGAGCTCAAGCAGGCGCTGAGGGATAACCTCACGCGGATCTGTCATGGCGCTGACCAAGCCAGCAAGGACAGGGCGATCTACAAATACCCTGCAACGATCAAGCATTTCTGGGAAGAGCGCTATTCCCAGAAAGCTTGGGAAACCCGGATCGGCATGCTGGGAGAGCTCCTTTCCCATGTCATTATCCTGAAGCTGTTCCCTGATTTCGACGTCGTCTCACCATTCTTCAATATGGAAGAAAAGAGCATCCGCAAGGGATTCGACCTTCTGCTGTATGAGACCTCGAAAAACAACGTCTGGATCACCGAGGTCAAGTCAGGTGGTAAAGGGAAGGACAAGACCTCATGTTCGGCCACCAGCGCGCTGCTACGCCTGGCAAGGGATGATCTCAAGAGGCGTTTGGCGGAGCCGGAGCTCAACCACTGGCTCAATGCGATCAATGCTGCTCGCAATGCCATCCACAACAAGGCCAAGTACCGAGACTCTGTTATCGAGATCTTGGAGCTTGAAGGTGACTTGGCCGAAGGAAATGGCGCCACAGCCTCGGACAACAATGTGTTTCTTATAGCCGCCCTGTTCAGTGATGTTTCCCAATCAATCGCCGAGCAGACTGTGTCCAAATTCACCACTAAGCTGGTGGAGGACTCGGTGTTCAAGACGGTGTGGGTGTTGTCCCTTCACAAAGGAACCATGGAAAAGCTGGAAGCGTTTTTGAAAACGGAAGCGGGGCACTAGCATGGAAGAGCTGACTATCAGGAAACTGGCCAATACCAAATTCAAAGGTCTGTATTTTCAGCTTCTCAAAGGAGATGAACTGGAGAACTCGGAGATCGTCAAGCTTCTGGCCATCGCGGTGCTGCTCCTGAATCACAAAACGCCCGAGATCCGACGTCTGGGCTACCGCATCATCCTGTTCTACGGGAACGCATCTGGCCAATATCAGGCGCTCTACGATGTAGCGCTCAACAGCGGACTGCACCCCATCTCTGCTGTGATCAGCAGCCATTTTTCCCAAGATGATCCTCGGAGCGAATCGTTCATCCGGAACATCGTGGGCAGCTACGTCGACACCTTTCGCGACCAGGGCATTGTGCTGACTGAGCAACAGGACGCCCTGCGGACATTCGTTCAATCGGAGTACCGTAAGTCCTCCGTCGTGGTCGCTCCGACCTCCTACGGCAAGTCTGAACTCATCATCCAGTCGGTGAGGGAGAATCCGGAGAAGCGAGTGCTGATCCTCGTGCCGTCGAAGGCACTCTTGGCTCAGACAAAAAAGCGTTTGATCTACGCGGACATCGAAGGGCTGGGTAAGGTGGTGACCCACCCCGAAATGTTCTCAGTGGAGCGGAACAACAGAGCGTTTGTCTTGACCCAGGAACGGCTCAATAGGCTCCTAAACGAGAACGTCGGCCTGACCTTCGATATGGTCTTCGTGGACGAAGCACATAACCTGCTGCAGAGCGACCGGAGGAGTGAGTTGCTCGCGGCCATGCTGTGCATCTTGGGTGCTCGGAATCCCGAGACGTCCTTCAAATTCCTGACGCCTTTCCTGTGCGATGAGCTCAGTGTCCGGGTGCGGTTTCTTGACATGACCCCCACGGGGTTCAAGATCGACGAGTACATCAAATCTGAGCGCTTCTACATCAGGGATTTCAGGGGCGGGAGGGGCGAGACAAAGCTCAAGCTCTACGACCATTTCCTCAATGACTTGATGGAATTCGACAGGAAGTACGCCAACTGCTTCGAGCTAATCAAGGGCGAGGCGCTGTCCAAGAACATCGTCTACGGCAACAAGAAGAAAAGCATCGAGTCATTCGCTGTCGAATTGGCCGCAGTGCTGCCATCTGTGAAATGCCCGCTCATCCAGACAGCGTGCGACGAGTTGGAGGAGATTTTTGACCGGCGTTACAAGCTTATTGATTGCTTGCGTAAAGGGGTCATGTACCACCACGGCTCGATTCCCGACACTATTCGTCTGTACCTGGAAAACCTCTTCAGCAGCTCCAAGAAAATGAAATTCCTAGTCTGTAATTCAACCCTATTGGAGGGGGTGAACCTGCCGATCGAGCGGCTTTTTGTCTTCGACTTTACCAAAGGGCGAAGCTACTTGACCTCTTCCCAGTTCAAGAATTTGGTGGGACGTGTTAACCGGTTCAGTGAAGTGTTTGCGCCAGGGGCAGAGGCTGCATTGAAGAAGCTAGAGTCCAGTATTTATCTCTTGGGGGTGGATGGCTACACCAGCAAGCGAGCTGATCTGGAGGCCTACTACCAGAAGGCTGTCAACGTTTCTAAGGTCGACAAGGACACCGTCAGCAACGTACTGCTTGAGGCCACCAACATCGTTGAGGGTAAGGTGTCTGAACTGTATGAAGACGCCGTTGCTCGGCTCGAAAACCTGCACCCTGGTGTTGTTCGTGATCGCGAGTGCAGGTACGTCCAGACAGCGGTGGGCAAGCTTCTCATCGCGAATAGCGTCAGTGAAATTGACGTGTTCTCGGAAGAGGAGGCCATTGATGCCAAGATCCAACGAAGCATTGAGGTAAATGGGCAGATCAATACCGTTGACAGGCTGATGCTTGCGATCGCGAGATCCTTTATTGACCACTTCGACGAGAACCGCGAGTACAGTGACCTACTGCGTCTCAAGGAAGAGGCTGCACGGAAATTCTACGCCATGCTGCTGGATTGGAAGCTGAATAAATACAGCGTGAAGCAGACCATCCGGTTGACGCTCAGGTACTGGACGAAGCTGGTGGAAAATAGCGGTAACGATTACGTGTTCGTGGGCCGCTGGGGAGACACGACTTACCGTGAGAGCAAGCACGAGAGCTGGGTCAGGATCTCCAAAAAGGATGACGCCGAGCGAATCAACCTAGCCATTGTCCGTCTCAAGGATGAGGACGATTTCTTCGACAACAAAATCTTCAAATTTGTCGAGGTTTTGAACGGCGTAGGTGCACTCGATCCTGGGTTCTACAAACTCATCAAGTACGGTACGGCGGATGACACCAAGATCAAGCTGATCCGTGATGGGTACAGCCATGGCCTAGTGGATCTGATGCTGGAGAAGTACCCCGAAACGGTACGGGCGACAATCAGCGGCGAGATCGAAGTGAGCCCACGTCTGGTCAACAAAATGGTCGAGAATAGTGAGAGCGATCTGCTGATTTTTGAGGCCAAGATGAACCTCAAGCCAGTCTGATCAGCGCTCTTGGTCATCGCATGGTAGGTTGTTCGCAGACGCTTGCCAGGCGTTATCCGCTTGGGTTAATTGAAGTTTTGCCGCCGTGTCTGACATTGAGGGAATTATGGGCAACACGAAAGACATTGAAACCAAGAGCCTCTTGGACATGAGCCAGGAGGAGCTTGAGTCTGCCTACACGCTTGAGGAACTGTCATCTGAGCTAAAGGCTCTGCTTCCTGACGACGTCAGCTTTGATGGCGTCAAGACGTGGGATGAGTTCGAACGCATGCGGGGTATGTTTCGCTTTTTAATGAACTACAAAACTCGACTGAAAGAGGAATACTTCTTATCTGAAGAGGCGAAAGCGATCTACGAACTTACTGAGTTTGATGGCGAGCAGCAGCAGGAGAAGCTTGGTATAACGCAGGCGCACTACAAGGATCTAAAAAAGGCTAAAAGCTGGCGGTCAAAATATACCTTTATCTATCCGGATAAATGCAGTCATGTTAATGCCACCCAAGCTTCTGCTGTGGTGAACGGGTTGTATGAAAGGATGATCAAGAATGGACGATGATAAGCAACTTCGTCCCTTATTTGGCGAATTCAATAGTTTGAATTTCGACTTGAAGAACCTTCCTAGCCATGTAAACCAAAGGCACGCCAGGCGTACCTACAACGCCTGGCAATCCGGGACATTGGTCGATGGTACAGGAGCAGTTTGGATCAACGCCGAGCAACTGGCTGCTATTTGGCGTACTGACAAGGCAACAGCTGATTATTTTGTTGATGGCATCCTAAAGAAGGATAAGGCTAATTTTGGTGATGGCCTTTGCGTTAAATATTCTGCGGTGATTTATAGGTTGAACGAGCTCATACTCGGCCCAATAGATCATAAGCGCAGAGAGTATCTGCGTGTGTCAGATCAAATGGGACGGAGCGCTCGGGATTCCGATCCTGCTGAAGTCATAAGGATGAGGCACTCGGAATTGATTTCCGATACGGTGAGGGAGCTCAAGAAAAAACGCATGTCGGTATATGGCATTATGTGTGATGAGCTTACACGCCAGCCTCTTGGCTTTCGGACTGCTGAATTCCACCATATACGACGTCAATCAATTTCAGTTGATCTGATCAGTATGGTCTGGAATGGTTTGATAGTCGATCGTAGTACTCACGATATAATCACCCAGCGTGGTATCTGTGATGAGCACCAGCTGTTGGCGCTCTGCCACGCCATGGAATGGGATACCGCGTGGTTTGATACGTACCTCCAAGAGCTACAGAACGCGGGTCTTTAGCCTCTGTGGTCGGTAGATCGGTACCGCTGCTCACAGGCTCCCGTGAATGCTGCAAGAGGCGTTGGGGAGAGAGCATGCCCGCGCAAATCCGGCGTTGGAATCTCAGGGCGTGACGGTCTGGTTGCTCCCTGAACGTACCGGTTTCCTCGCTACGACTCGTCAGCACTCATTCCGGATAGGGAACGAACCGAAGGAACTGTGACACGGTGTAATCGTGGCGTGTGCTCAAGATCCTGCTCAGGCCATCTAGGATTCGCATCCTGGATGACCTGGATGCCCAATGAGTCCTTCTTAAGTCAGGCCTGATCTTTGCGTTTACTGCGCAGACGGGCCACACGGGCTTACAGACCTGGTGAGTCACTGGAAGGAACGATCTGGGTAAGGACGAGTTGCATGCCTAATCTTCGTCGATGTCACTGAACGTAGAGCGCTGCCCCCTGCTGGATGGTGCTTCAGCCGTGGGCATGTCAAAGAACACGCTCGTGCCCTGATCTTCCGATTGCCTGTGCTCGCATGCAGAAATTGCGACACGGGCATCGTATGAAAGCTGTCGCAGATGTTGCTTCAGGTCTTCGTCATTGATGGCCAATACTTCGGCGTTTTTTATGAACGATGTGACCTTCAAAAACTGATCCTCGATATCGAAATCAAGATCCACATCCTCCTCAATATCTGTGATCTCCTGGGAGATGTGATTATTGAGGATATCAAGAATCTTCACGGTTAAAGTGATCAGCTCATGGGGCCTGAACAGGCTCAGAATCTCTTCGCTGGGGAAAAACGAAATATCCCAGTCTTTGAGCGCGGCCCTCTCCAGGTCAACGCAGCTCCGACTTCTTACGTCCTCAGGGAGGAGTAACATCGAATGCGCCTGGGCAAACGTACGATACTCGGCCCGCCATGCGATTTTGTGCCAAAGCCCAGAGCGACCTCTGCGGCGCAGCAGCTCTGGTTCCAACTCTATAAGCCGCTTCAGAAAGGGCAGAGGGGCACGTCTGCTAAGGAAGGAAAACAAGTTTTCGTTTTCGTTGGGTTCGTTTGGAATTTCCAACAATCGCTCAGCCAAAGTTTCAAAATGCGCTGTACGGATTAACACGGCGTCTTTCACGCTCGGCGCTCCATCGCAGACGGCTTCAGTCAGAATCGTCCCTGTTTTTGCACCTTTGAGGTAGAAGCCCACCAAGTCTGGACGAGCACTGAGAATGCTGCTGATGGCGTCTGCGAAAGTCGGGTGAATGAAAGACCAGTAGATCTCGTGGTTTTCCTCTTTTTGCGTCAGGAAGGAATCTTTCAGTTGAAGGAACGCCTGGGAGATGAGCGCTTCCGAGGTACCAAATTTATCCGCAACCATTTGGATGCCTTCAAGCTCGCCTTGAACTGGCAGGCGCGACCGTGAAAGAAACACGATGGTCATGGCTGCTAATTGGGGAGTGGCTAACTCATTGATCGTGTCTTTCAAAAAATCCTGTGGATGATTGATGAAGCGGATAAGGTCATCTGGAAGTTTTTTGATTGCGGATGTGTAGGTGGGATCGCCAAGGCGTCGTGCGATTTCAGGTAGCAGGTTTAGGTCTTCTGAAATGCCGGTTAAGTGAGGTTTAACCCGACTTTTCCAGTCGTGAGGCTGCACACCAGCTTTGATGTGGTTGTACAGAATCTGCTCACGCTCACTCGCAAGCAGCTGACCTACCTGAACGGTCGCTTTCCCGCTAGCAAGCAGTTGGTGGTTACGAGTTCCGAGACGAAGCTTGGCTTCATTCCAGATGTGCGTCCGGGAGGTGAGTATGAAATAGCAGCCCTGCTCCAATGCAGTCTTCATCTTGGGAAGGAATTCAATCCAGGAATCTACGTAATCTTCCCTCATCTGGTTTGGGCCAAATGCATCGTCCACCCAAAACAGTCTCTTGGGCTCATTAGGGTTCCAATGCGTTTTTATTTCCAATGGGCCGTCACACTTAAAGCACTCCAACTGATCAGTGTCTGCTGCCATCGTTGCGAGGATAGCCGCGAGCATCGACTTACCAGCTGCCGGTGCTCCTAGAAGCAATACGAGTCGATGTTCTCCGAGCACCTTGACCGCTGCTCTGTGTGCGTCTGTGGGAACGTAGATTCGGAGGGAGGGAAGAAGATGTCCCAGCAGCGCACGGGTCTGTGTCGCACATCGTTCGTCAATGATTGATGACAGATCTCCGAGACCATAGACCCTGGGTACCAAGGCTCTCAAGCGGGCACTGGCACGAATCTCGGTCGTCAGCCATTCCTTACCAAACACATGGGGGGATTGAACACCGTGAGCTTTCAGTAGATCTCGTATGTTGGCTGCTACAGGGGCATCCACTCCCATGTTTGTGATCAGGTAATAGCTAGTCGCGCGACCGTCTTGAACCAAAGACGCCACGCTTTCTAGCTCAGAGCATATATCGCTGACTTTCAGGCGGCGCTCAGGCTTGCCACTGAATTTGCATTGGACGGTCGCCTCTTGGGACAGTCCAGTTTCATCCTCCAGCAGGAACACTGCATCTTGGCCGCCATCTTGAGCTTCTCGATAGGTTGAAACCGCCCGATGAAGGGATTCACTGCATACTTGAGCGCAGAGATCCTGAAACGCTTTCCAACCCAGCGTGTGCAGAGCAAAGTCTGGCTGGTAAGCAGCTTGTGCGGAAGAAGGCAGGTTCATGATGGGGCAGTCCTTGAGCGTTCGAGCAGAGGCCATGCTCGTCAACGAAGTATTGCACTTGTTGGCAGTCTTGAGGTGCAGCCGTATTGCAGCGTTCCGTATCGCAAATAAGGCTGCCGGTAAGTTCCAGGTTGCCGCGACCTATTTTACTGACTCGTCGATTGCTCGGAGACCTTTCACGCAGAATTTAGTCTATGTCGTGATCACGTGTCGTCGCGACCGACGTGCCGGGAATTCCAACCCCTATTTTGAGATGCAAGGATCTGGAAATCAGGGAAACATTTGGGGGGCAGATTTCTTGTTCACCGAAAAAGGAGTTACCCGTCTTGAATCTTGTGAAAGTCAGACTCAAAAAGCTGTTCAGCTATACCCAGACTGCCTTGGCCAAACGCGTCGTAGCTTGCCTGGTTTTCCCCGTAGTACTGCATCAACTCACGGAGAAGTCGCATGACGTTTTCAAGGCGACTTTTAATCTGGTGCACATCATGGGTTTCTGGCAGTCCTTACCCTATGTTGTGGTCTGTGCACTGGTAATAGCCATCACTCGATGGGCAGTGATTATTGGCCATCGGTTGCGAAGCGCCTACAAGTTGGTGTGAGCATTGCACTCACCGGTGGCTGGTGCTCTTTTAAGCCAGAAGAGGGAGTAAGCGCCATCGTCACTATGCGAGCGCTGGCTTCAGCAAGGATGCTGAAAGCTGACGTCAGACGTTTTGACGTACGGTTCTCAACAGCTTAAGCGCTATGACGGAATATTCGTACTGAACTGATAGGGCAAGGTTGATCAGTTAGGCGGGTTCAATTTTGGGCAAAGTGGATGGCAGGGATGGGTGGTCTTTCAGTTGCGGGCAGACGATTGACTTCCGGTCAACACTGGACGTGTTGACGGCCTGCCCAGCATTTGGATTTTCCAACGAATCAGTTTTTGTCCGTTTTTTTCAGATGCCTGGTAACAGTCGATTTTGCAATCTTTAGACGCCGAGCAACCTCAGCTTGCGTAAGCCCCTCATCCATCAATTTGATGATCTTGAATTTCAGTTCAGCCG